>JBOGWW010000023.1:0-3702 GCA_050693655.1 Actinomycetota bacterium
CTTCGGGGATTAGTCCCGCGCGCGCCAGCCGGGCGAGCCGGCGCGCGCGGCGCAACGGTTCGGGCGTGCGGGCACGCCGAAGACTGCGCCGGACCATCTCGATAGCCGTCTCAACATCGGTTCGCCACGCGGGATGAACCACAACCGGTCGGACTCCCGCCCGGGTCCGAAGCCACATCGCCACGACCTCGCCCTCGATTGCCAGGGGAGAGGTCGCCCCGAGCTGAGTGCCGGGAAGACGGCCTTCGGCCATCAGGGGACGGTGGGTCACACCGACGGTGGGAAGATCCAAGACGACACCGAGATGAAGCGCGAGGCCCGCGCGCCGCGGATGGTCGCGCCCCGTTGCGTTCACCAGCAGCAGGTCCGGCGACGAGGCGAGCGCCCGCACGGAATCCTCCAGAAGGGGTCCTTCCCGCAGAGCCATCAGGCCCGGTTGATAGGCGCCTTGGGCCACACCGTCCATCACTGTAGTGGCGAGCAGCTTGCCTCGCCGCATGGTTAGGGCCACGGCCCAGGCCCTGTCCCCCGGCGCCCCTCGGCCGGTGAATCCGCGCTCGAAACAAACCCAGCATGCGCCGAAGGTGACGGGCTCCGGAGGCCGCCACGGCTCCATGTTCTCGACCGCAAGCGATTTCTGGACCGCAACAAGATCTTCCGCCGCGCCCGGCCACCGCTCGTGGTCCGTCAGCGAAGGGCGCGCAGAGCGGCGAGGCTGCCGGCGGCCAGGCCGGTGAAGGCCAGGCCCTCGAATATCCACCAAGCGCCGGCGTGGTGACCCGTGGCGGCACAGGCTCCGGCTACGATTATGCCGAGGCAGCCCGCGAAGGCGGAGGTGCGAAGCCCCCAGGGGCGGCGGCTTGCCAACCCGACGATCGAGCCGAACAGCATGTAGGTGAACGCGAACAGCAGGATCGTGCCCCACAGCGGGGTGGCCGTGGGATCCGTGGGTCTCGGTTCGAAGATGTAGAGAGCGAGCATGGTTGCAACCCATGCGACGAGCAGGGGGCGCGACCAATCTCGGGACTCTCGAGGAGCCCTGTGGACGGGTGGAAGAGGATCGACCCCAGTGCGTTCGGGCTCGGCGGAGGGCTGCTTCCACAGCTCCTCGAGACGCTCGGATTGCCGCAGGCGGTCTTCCGTAGTAGCCATCATCCAGTCCCCAGACTCGAGGGTGCGTTACAACCCAGACTACTCTCTGCAGGACCTCGGACGCGCGCGGCGCGGCGAGCTCCGGCGCCATACGGATCCGCCGGATGGGTCGGAAGGTGCGAAGCCAGAAGGTCGATCAGGGGCTCGAGCGGAACGCGCATGTGAAGGGCGCCGGTTTTCCCGCTGGGGGTCGCGCTTATCGGACGGACTTTGACGTCGGTGTCGCCATCGGGTGCGACGGACATCCCGGGCGCGGAGCGGATCTGTCTCTAAAAAGCCGAGTGCGTGAGCGGCCGGAGAGTTCCGTCGACCCCGTCAGCTCCGACCGATGGAGAGCGCCTTGAGAGCCAGCATCTCCTGACAGACACTCGCCGCCAGCCAGGCCGTGATCCCGGCGGAGTCGTAAGGGGGAGAGACCTCGACGCAGTCGAACCCGCAGAAATCGATGCCGGTCAGAGCCGTGACGTAGTCGAGCGCCTGGGCGCTGGTCGGGCCCCCCACTTCGGGAGTTCCGGTCCCGGGGGCGAAGGCGGGATCGACGAAGTCAACATCGAAGGACATAAACGCCTTGGAGTCACCGACCCGTGCTCGAACACGGTCGCCGTATTCCCGCGGAGACATTATCTTGAGCTCCGCCCAGGGAACCGCATCAAAGCCGAGTCGCGCGGGTTCCTCCTCGTCTGCAGCCGAATACAGCGTCCCACGCATGCCGGCCTGAAGGGAGCGCGCCGGATCGATGAGCCCTTCCTCGACCGCTCGTCGGAAGACGGTGCCGTGAAAGTACTTGAGTCCGTAGTAGCTGTCCCACACGTCGGCGTGCGCGTCGAGATGAACGAGCGCAAGCGGACCGTGCACGGAGGCTGCTGCCCGGAGCTCGGCAAGCGCCATTGAATGATCGCCGCCGACGCACAGCGGCGTCACCCCGGCGCGATGGACTGGAACCAGGAAGTCGGCGATCCTGCTCAGCGACTCCTCTAAGTATCCCGGCGCGGTTGGTGCGTCGCCGTAGTCGACCATCGAGAGGTGCTCGGCGACATCGATGCCCAGAGCTGCGCTGTAGGGACGTAGCAGCACCGACATGCTACGCACAGCTTCCGGACCGAAGCGCGCGCCGGAGCGAAACGACACAGCATCGTCCGTGGGCACACCGATGATCGCAACATCGACCTCGTCGGTGCTATGAACGTTTGGAAGTCGCATGAAGGTGCGCGGACCTGTGAAGCGCGGGCTCATGGACGAGTCCGCCGGTCCGTAGCGGGGACTCACCGACCGTCCCCGAACTGCATCGCAACAGCTCTGCATGGCGCCCCGTCGGCATCTCCTCCAAAACGAATGGGAAGCAGGCTGATGAGCGGGATGTCCATGTCCACCGCCGACAGGTTGGTGAGGTTCTCCGAAATGATCCCGCCCGCCGCGGCGATCTGCAGATGGCAGGTGAAGTCGGGCTCGCGCTCGTCCAGCACCGTTTCGTCGAGGTTGATGGCATCGATGGCAAAGGTTCGTACACCCGCCTCGAGTATGCGAGCGCATGCGTCGCCGTCGAGAAACGGATGATCGAAGTATCTTCCGGTCCCGTAGTGCCTCTCGCTCCAGCCCGTGTGCAGCACAACGACCGAACCCGACCGCAACTGAGGCTCGTAGCGAGAAACGAGACCCCAGGTGATCCGCTCGCGCGGCCCGAGGTGGCGGGCGTCGACGATCACCCCGGGCCCGACAAAGAGCGACGGGTCGCAGTCCTCCAAGCGCAGCCCGCCTCCGAGAAAGTGATACGGCGAGTCCACGTGCGTACCGCTTTGCGATCCGATCTCCACTGCGAGCAGGTTGTAGCCCTCGGTCTCGATGCGCGTCGCCACAGTGAAGCGAGGCTGCGGATCGCCGGGATAGACCTGCGTGTCGTCGTCGAGCACGAGCGACAGATCGACGACCTCGATGTCGGTGCTCATTCGATCCTCCTCACCACGGCGATGGCGACATCACCCACACAACCAAGGAGCGATCCAAGCTCGATGGATTGCGCCACGTGTGGGGATCCCTGGGGTTGAACGTAAGCGAGTCGCCGGCTCCCAGGCGGTAGCGGGTGGTCTGCACGCGCACCTCGAGTTCACCTTCGATCACGTAAACGAATTCGGCATCGGCGTTCAGCGAGTACAGCTCATCGCCACCGCCGCCTCCGGGATCGATCTCGCTCTGGATCACCTGGACGCGCCCCTCGCCCGACGGGGTGAGCAGGTACTCGGTGACGCCCTCACCGCCGAAGTTGATTAGCGGACGGTCGTTCGCCCTGATCAGCTCTGAGCGCGAGGGCTCGAACAACGATCCGATTGGGATACCGAGCGCGTCGCAAATCGCAATCAGAGAGGCCACGGATGCGGAGGCGAGATCCCGCTCGACCTGGCTGATGAACCCCTTGGTGAGTCCCGTGGCTGCGGCGACCTGATCGATCGACCAGGCGCGCTCCCTGCGCGCGTGGCGCAGCTTGGGACCGAGCTTGATGCCATGGTTGATCGAGGCTGGCGCGCCCGCCGCCTCCGTCATCGGTGTCCTCCCGGT
>JBOGWW010000024.1:0-1944 GCA_050693655.1 Actinomycetota bacterium
GGGCGCGCCCCTCGGCGGTCGGCCTGCCGTGCAGGCGCTCGCATTCGCTCGCGAGGAACTCGGCCTCCGCGCGCTCGTCGGTGAACAGCCCGAGCGACACCCCTCCCTCGCCGTTGGCGGGGAGGGGGCGCAGGGGACGACCCGGCCGGCGCTCTTCTTCGATCCCCTGGGCGACCTGGTTGGCCACCGCGAGAATGCGCGCGCCCGACCTGAAGTTCTCCGACAACGAGATCCAGGGATAGCGGCCGCGCTCCGAGCGAGGGAAGTGTTTGGGGAAACCGATCAGGTTGTACATCGTCGCACCCCGCCAGGCGAAGATCGCTTGACGCGCGTCGCCCACCGCGGTCACCGAGTCACCCCCGCGCGTGAGCGCCTGCAACATGCGACGCTGCGCCACGTTGGTGTCCTGGTACTCGTCGAGCAGCACGATCGGATAGCGCTCGACGTAGGACTCCTGGATGTGCGGGTGATCCTCGAGCACCGCAACCGCCTTGATGACCTGGTCGCCGAAGTCGATGCGCTCGAACTCGTGCTTGGCTCTGACGTAGGCATCGACCGCGGCGCACAGCTCCTTGCGCTTGGCCGCGGTCTCGCGCATGTCCCGGGTCGCGTCCTGAGACGTCAGCGTGCGCTCGTCCGCGGCCAGCACGCTCGAGGTCGAGACGATGTGGTCCGACAACGACGACGCCAGCGCGAGCGTGGAACGAACGATGCTGCCGGGGGTCCGCAGCTCGATCGCGTCGAAGGGCGGCAGATCGTCGATGCAGTTGAGTACCAACTGCCACTGCTGAGCATCCGAAAGCAGGCCCGCCTGGGGCTCCACGTCGACCAAGAGCCCGTGATCCCGCACGATAGCGGCGGCGAACGCGTTGTAGGTCTGCACCGTGATGTCGTCGACCCGGTGCTCTCCTCCCACGGTCAGGGCGTTGCGCACCCGCTCCTGCAACTCTTCCGCGGCCTTGTTCGTGAAGGTCAGCCCGAGTATCTGGGTGGGGGCGTAGCTCTGGTTCTCGATGAGCCACACGATGCGCGCCGCCATGACCGCGGTCTTGCCGGAACCGGCTCCCGCGATCAAATACGAGGGCCCGCGCCCGGCGGCGATGGCATCCCATTGCTCGGCGGTGGGCTCGTGCCCCTTGAGCGCGGCGCGAATGCGTTCGGAGGCCACCCGGTTGCCGTTCACGCTCACGCCGGAAGCTCCTGGCCTTCGGTCCAGAGCGGGCACAGTGGCTTGAACTTGCACCACATGCAATCGGCCTGCGGGCTCGGGCGAAAGTCCTCGGCGAGCACCTTTTCCATCAGCTCCGGAAGGCGCTCGAGCACCTGCTCGGCCTGTTCGGGTTTCTGGCTCCGCACCGCCACGTCGTCGTAGTAGGTCTTGGCCGGATAGACGAGTTGCATGCCCACCGGCTCGCCGAGGGCCGCTATGTCCGGGTCGGCCTTGGCGGCGAGATAGTAGATCGCGAGCTGCAGAGAGTCGGCGACCTCGTCCATCCGAATGGGATGGCGCGAGGTCTTGTAGTCGCTGACGAGCACTCCATTTCCCGCCTTGGTCACGCGGTCGATCCGGCCCCTGATGCGATGGCCCTGGAACTCGACCGCGAAGGCCTTCTCGACCAACAGTGCCTCGCCCGGCTTCAGTTTGTCGATGAAGCGATTGAGCATCACTTCGCCGTCGTGTTTGAACTGGCGCGCGATCGCTCGGTTCGGGAAAACCGACTCGTCGAACAGCTCTTCGTAACGCTCGAAGACGCCTTTGCGGCTACGGAGACGGCGGCGCCCGGATTTCTTTTGCTCGTCGGTGGGTTCCTTCTCGCAGTCCTCGAAGATCTGGTGCAGCCAGGTGCCGAAGGCCATGTTGTGAGAGGTCTCCGAATCGAGGCCCAGCACGACGCCAAGCAGATACTGCAGGCCGCAGTTGTCGTAGTTCGAGATGCGCGAGTA
>JBOGWW010000025.1:0-3985 GCA_050693655.1 Actinomycetota bacterium
AACCACACCCGTAGCGAGTCCGTCGGAGATGGTGACCTGGTCGATCTCCGCTCCCACGATCAGGCGCGCCCCGGCGTCGTACGCATCCTGCAGATGAACGCGCAGGGTGGATTGCTTCGCGCCGGTGCGACAACCGAATCCGCAATAGCCACAGCCTTCGTCCTGCGAGCATCCGCGCACCGCGCGCGGCATCATGTCGACGTGCCACCCGAGTTGTTTTAGTCCCGTCTCGACGATTTCGTCGCGCTTGCCCGCGGCCGAGGAGTCCGTGTTGACGCCGATGCGTGCAGAGACGGCATCCAGATGCTCTTCGAACTCGCCCGATGTGAACGCGTCGATGCCCGAGACCTCGCGCCATTGTTCGAGCACGTGGGCCGGCGTCTTGAAGGAGGTCGAGTAGTTGATCACCGTGCCTCCGCCCAGCATCGATCCGGCGAGGATCAAGACGCCCAGGTCCGTCGTCGTCAGGTTCGACCCGTAGAGATACAGCTCGCGCAGGGAATCGCCCTCGCGGTGGTGGAAGTCGCTCTCCGCGAAGTAGCCGCCCTTCTCGACCACGATCACGTCGAGTCCCGCCCGGGCCAGCCCCGCGGCCACGCAACCACCTCCGGCTCCCGATCCCACCACCACGACGTCACAGGTGAGCGTCTCGTCGGAGGTCACGCTCAGGGGCTCCAGCGTTTTGGGCTCGTCTGGTGCCTCGCCCCGCGGGCCCGGGTATCCGAGCTGGTTCCAGACCGGCCCTTCGTGGCCGTACAGCGCCTGCGTCGCGAGCGACGAGAACACCTTGCCCAACCTGCGCAATGCAATCAGCCTGCTGTCGACCCATTTCTGGACGACCTCTTCCGCCTCGTCCGGCGACAGCCAGGAGACGGGAACGGGTCTGCCCGTGAGGGCCAGGGCACCGGTCCTCGTGTCGAGCGCGCGCAGGGCCCGGATGAGTTGGTTGCGCTCGGCGTCGGATGCGAGGCCGGAGATCGACGTCATCATCCTCACCGGTACCTCGGGAACGTAGCCGCCGGCGAGGACCCCACGAGCCAGAGCGGCGAGAACGCCGTGCGCGGAATGCAACCTGGTGACGCTCGAAGCCATTGCAAAGTTGTACCGCACTACGCTGTGACCCATGGAAGCTTCCGCTGTCACCGTCATCACTGGAGGGCGGGCGCTGATCGGTGGGAATCTTCAACTCGTCGAGGATGCCGTGATCGTGCTCGGAGACGAACTCATCCTGGCCGCCGGGCGCCGCTCCGACATCCAAGCACCCGCCGGATCCACCACCGTGGACGCGAGTGGGTTCACGCTGGTGCCCGGCTTCATCGATGCTCACGTCCACGCCGGATTCGCCACCCTTCCCGAGGTGCTGTCTGGGGGCGTCACGACGGTTCGAGATCTCGGCTCGCCGCCGGACGACATCTGGCCCCTGGCCGCCGAATCCGTCTCGCCCGACTTCCCCGGTCCTCAGATCATCGCCGCAGGCCAGATGCTCACCGCGCCGGGAGGCTACCCGACGCGCGCCGCGTGGGCATCGCAGGGCACCGGCAGGGTCGTCCGTTCCACCGCGGAAGCAAGAGAGGCCGTCGCGGAGCAGGCCGAGGCGGGAGCATGCATCATCAAGGTCGCGCTGAATCCACCCGTGGGACCGACTCTCGACGCGACGGCGCTCGGAGCGATAGTGGAAGCGGCGCACCAGCGCGACCTGCGAGTCACCGGCCACGTCTACGGGTTGGGCGAGCTGCGCAAAGCACTCGACGCGGGGATGGATGAGCTGGCACACATGCTCATGAGCCCCGAGCCACTGCCCGCCTCGATGATCGACCGCATGGTCGCTCAGTCGATGACCGTCGTCCCCACCCTGGCCTGCTTCTTCGACCACGCCCAAGAGATCGCGGTGTCGAACCTGCGCGCGTTCCAGGGGTCCGGGGGCCGGGTCGTCTACGGAACCGACCTCGGCAACGAGGGACCCCGTCCCGGCATCGATCCGCGGGAGGTGAACGCGCTCGCGCGCTCCGGAATGTCGGGGATCGAAATAGTCGCAACCGCCACCACGGGGGCCGCCGCCTACCTCGATCTGCCGGACCGGGGCGCGCTGAACGAGGGTCTCGGTGCGGACGTCGTCGCCGTGGGAGGGGGCCCGGAGAGCGATCCCATCGCTTTGACGCGGGTCGCCATGGTGTGGCGACGCGGGCGCAGAATCAGATGACTCTGGGCTTCGGCGGAGCTTCGTTGCGCCCTCGCCGAGCAAGAAGCTCGGAACCCCCGCCCTGCGGGCGGGGCCAAAGTCTATGCGGGCTTGACCTCGACGACCTCGACCTCGAGCTCCCCCGCGGGAACCTGGGCGACCACCGTATCGCCGACCGAGCGACCGACGAGCGCGCGCCCCAGCGGCGACTCCGGAGTCAGGACGTCGTGCTTGCCGCCCTTCTCCTCCCTGAGTCCGAGGAGATAGGTCTCCACTTCCTCGTCACCCCGGTAGCGGAGCGAAACGAGCTTGCCGGGTTCGATGACGTCGTCGTCCGACGTCTGGATGACTTCCGCGTTCTCGATCATCGAGCGAAGCTGCCGTATGCGATCCTCGTTCATGCCCTGCATCTCGCGCGCCGCGTGATACTCGGCGTTCTCGCTCAAGTCTCCGTGAGAACGGGCGGTCGCGATCTCATCGACGATCCTCTGACGCTCTGCGCCTTGGCGCCGCGCCAGCTCTTCGTTCAGCCGCTCGAGCGCTGCCTGCGTTAGTGGAACTCTTTTTTCATCAGCCATCGGTCAATCTTAAGGGGCGTTCGAGATCGCCCTTTAAGATGCCCGCCATGACGAAGAGACTCGAAGGGAAGGTCTGCGTGGTCACCGGGGCGGCGGGAGGCATTGGCCTCGCCGTCGTCAGGGCCTTCGCCGATGAGGGCGCGCAAGTGGTCGTCAACGACAGGGACAAACGGGCGGCCGAAGCGGCGGTCCAAGAGATCACCTCCGCGGGCAGCGATGCCGTCGCCAACTTCGAGCCGATTGGCACCGTCGCCGCAGCGGAGAGCGTGGTAGCGAGCGCGCTCGATTCGTTCGGCCGTCTCGATGTGCTCGTGAACAACGCGGGCCTGCTGCGAGACAAGATGACGCACACGATGACCGAGGACGAATTCGACCTGGTCGTCGAGGTCCACCTCAAGGGAACCTGGGCCTGTGGACGCGCGGCGCTGCAGCACTGGCGGCCCCTGGCGAAGGCCGAAGCCAAAAACGGCGACCCACAGCATCGCAAGATCATCAACGTGACCTCGGCCTCGGGACTGATGGGCGCCGCCGGCCAGGCGAACTACGCCGCCGCGAAGATGGGCATCGTGGGGCTGACGAAGACGTGGGCGAAGGAATCGGGACGGTTGAACATCAACGTCAACGCGATCGCGCCGGCCGCGCTGACCGCCATGACCGAACCTCTGGTCCGGGATCCCGAGGCGGCAAGGCCCCGCCTCGCTCGCTTCGCGATGGGTCGTTACGGAAAACCCGAGGAGATCGCTCCCAGCTTCGTATTCTTCGCGAGCCCCGACTCCGACTACATCACCGGACAGGTGTTGTGCGTCGACGGTGGACTCGTCATTTAGGAAGGAAAGGAACCAGTTGCGAGAAAAGCGTGTGTCGGTGCCGGAGGACTTCGTCGGCGAGGACATCGATGGCACGGAGGCGATCGTCATACGAATCGGCGCGGGCGAGGCGCAGTTGGTGCTGGTGGACCGCGAGGGCCGGTGGGACCGCTGGGTCTACCGCTCGGTCGAGGAGTGCACCGCGGTGGCCAGGGGGCTGGGCATCTCCGGCATCCACGAAGGCGAGTTCCCGGAACGGACCCGCGTTCGAATGAACGCCTATCAAAAGAGCGAGAAGGAATTCGAGGCCGCGGCCTACCCGGAGCAGGGAGAGGTCGGGCCGGTCATCCCCTATCCCGAGAATCGCCCTCGTCGCGCCGAGGATCCGGAGCGGGAGCGATCCGAGGGGGAGGGGACTCGCT
>JBOGWW010000026.1:0-2606 GCA_050693655.1 Actinomycetota bacterium
CATGTCGAGCATGCGGTCGGCTTCGTCGAGCACCAGGATCTCGATCGAGTCGAGACGGATGAGCTTGCGCTCCGCGATGTCCTCGAGCCGTCCCGGCGTAGCCACGACGATTTGGGCCTTGGCCGCCTTCTGCGCCTGCTCGCGCAGTTTGGTGCCGCCGTAGACGGAGGCGACCCTCAGATTCTTGGCTCTGCCGACGTCCCGGAACTCGTCGGTCACCTGGACACAGAGCTCGCGAGTTGGAACCAGGACCAGGACCTTCGGGCGGGCGCCGCCGGGATGAATCCCAATTCCGCCCTCGGCGGAGCCGTGTCTGACGCGCTCCACGATGGGGATCGCGAAGGCCAGGGTCTTGCCCGAGCCGGTGCGGGACTTGGCGAGGACATCCCTGCCCCCGAGGGCGTCGGCCATCACGAGACTCTGGATCTCGAAGGGGGCGTGTACGTCGCGCCGGGCGAGGGCCTCGACAACGGGCGCGGACACGCCGAGTTCGGCAAATGTTGACACTTCTTCTACTCCTTCGGGCGGCTCACTGCCGCTGATCTGCGGGAGAGATTCACAACCCGCTCCCCAGAGGAGGAAGAACCGGAAGACAAATCTCACGGGTGACGGTGTCACCCTCGTTGCTACAAGGTATCAAACATCCCGGGTGCCGGAGGTATTCCGGTCATCCGTCCCCTATTCATCGGCATGTGAGCATGAATACATGACTCTTTCGGGCCCTCGAGTCGGCCAGGTAAGGCTCGACCGCTCCTTCTGGAGGGCGGCCGCGCTCGCGGTCCTGATAACGGCGTGTTGTTCCCTGCCCGTCTTTCTCGTGGGTGGACTCGCCGTGCAGATTCGAGGTGAACTGGACCTGCCGATCAGCCGCATCGGTTTCCTGACCGCCCTCTTCTTCGTCTCGTCGGCGAGCTTTTCGGCCTACGCGGGGCGCATCGCCGAGAACATCGGCGCGAGTCGCTCCATGCGCATCAGTGGGGCGCTCGGTGCCGTCTCGCTCGTCGGATTGGGACTCGCGCCCTCCTACTTGGTCCTCGTGGCCTTTCTGGTCTTGGCCGGCGTGGCCAGCGCACTCGCTCAGGTCGGCGCCAACCTTCATCTGGCGAAGCGGGTCGATCGAAGTCGTCGGGCGTTCGCCTTCGGAATCAAGCAATCCGCGATCCCGGCGGCAACCTTGATGGGAGGTCTCTCGGTCCCCTTGATCGCGCTCACCGTGGGATGGCGCTGGGCCTTCTTTCTGGGCGCCTCGCTCTCGGTTGCGGTCGTGCTGGCCGTCCCAAGCCGGGAGTCCCGAGCGCGTACGAGGAACGAGAAGAGGGTGAGCCTCCCGAAGGCGAGAGCGCTCGTGGTCCTTTCCATCGCGGGGGCTTTCGGGTCCGGGGCGGCCAACGCGATGGGTTCCTACCTCGTCGATTCCAGCGTCAGCGCCGGGTTGGGAGAGGCCACGGGAGGACTGTTGTTCGCCGCCGGAAGCGTGGTTGGACTCTCGATACGCGTCGGGGCCGGATGGCTCGCCGACCGGCGGACGGGGGGACGACTGCTGTGGGTGGCGGGCCTTTATCTGGTTGGTTCCCTGGGATTTCTGTTGCAGGCGACACGGAACCTAGGCCTGCTCTGGCCGGCCACCGCATTGTGCTTCGGCGGCGGATGGGGCTGGCCCGGACTCTTCAACTTCGCCGTCGTTCATCGCACTCCGGAGGCGCCGGCCGCGGCCACCGGCCTCACGCAGACGGGCGTCTATCTGGGTGGCACCGGCGGACCCCTTCTCTTCGGTCTCGTGGCGGAGCAGATGGGCTACCAGGCGGCCTGGCTCGGCGCCTCCGCCTTCGGGCTCATCGCGTGCGGAGCCGTCCTCGTTGCCCGAAGGATGCTCCTGGGAGCCGGCGAACCCGAGGCCGGATACTGAGTCCGCGATTTCTTTGTGCCGTAGGGCCCGATCTGCGGGACCTACCGCGCTCAGAAACTTGGGGGTTAGCCGTATTGGAAGCAGTTGGGCCAGGCCCCGGGGCCCTGGGACTTCAGGACCCGCTCGGCGATCGCGATCTGCTGCTCGCGCGTCGCCTGCCAGGCGTAGCGGGCGTAGGCGCCGCCGCCGTAGCCGAGCCAGGTGTCGGGATGGAACTGCAGACCGCCGTCGTAGGTCGAGTCCAGATCCCAGCGGCCGCCCGACTCACACTGGGCGATGGCGTCCCAGTCGAGGTTGCCGTTCGCCGGCGCCGGCGTGGGTGGTTGCACCACCTGCCGAAGCTGTTGCTGAAGCCGCTGCGCCCGTCGCGCGGCCGCTCTGGCCCGGGCCAGTCGCTGCGCCTCGAGATCCGCCTCCAACGCCCCCACCTCTCGTTCCTGCTCGCTCAGCTCTGCGTGGAGGCTGGTCTCGATCTCCTGGACGGTCTCCACCATCTCCGCGACCTCGCCGCGCGCCGCATCCAGTTCGTCGAGCTTTTCGAGCATCAGCATTCTGTCTCTCGTCAGGTCCTCGAGTTGCTCCATGTGCACCTCTCCCGAGGACTGCAAGTATCTGGCCCTCTCCTCGAGCTCGGCCAGATCCTCGGCCGACATCAGAACCTCGAGCCCAGCGACCGCCCCGTTCTTGTAGAGCTCCCGGG
>JBOGWW010000027.1:0-2972 GCA_050693655.1 Actinomycetota bacterium
CACCTACATCGTGCGCGGCACTCACGCCCACGCCTGGCCCGAGGTCTACTTCGAGGACTACGGCTGGGTAGGCTTCGAGCCGACTCCTCGCACCATCGCCCCCGCTCCGGTCCACACCCGGGAGCCACAGGGCGACGGCCCCGCCCCGGGCGAGATCAATCCCTTCTCGGACCCCGACCTACAGGCCGGCGGGCTGGGGCTCGACGGGCGTAGCAACCCGCGCGCGGGAGCGGGCGGCGGCGCACAGTGTCCACCCGAAATCAGCCAGGCCGAGTGCCAGGCGAACATCGTGGACCCCGGCGCCAACAGCGGACGCAATCGAGCGGGCGCCGAGGACTTTGCCTGGCAACAGCGTTTCGCCGTCATCTGGCGGACATCGCTGGTGGCCGCGGGACTGTTCCTGCTGCTGGTCCCGCTGCTCAAGGAACTCCGCACGAGACGCCGTTACGGCCGCGCCAGTTCGCCGTCGGAGGTAACGGCGGCCGCGTTCTCGCAGTTCCTCGACGACGCTTCGGAGCTCGCTCATCCCCGGGCCCCCTCGGAATCGGCGATCGCCTACGCGGCGCGCCTGTCGCAACGGCGTCTCGTCGGTCCGCTCCAGGCGGGCCGGCTCGCTCGTCTCTACGAGCAGGCCGAATACTCGGTCCTCGGCACCACCCCGGAGCAGGCGAGCGAGGCGAAGCGGCTGGCACGCGCACTGCGTGGCTCCATGTGGAAGGAGGCTGCGTGGTGGATGCGACTGCGCCGACTGTTTGCTCCTACCGGACTAGTAACGAGCCTTCGCCGGGGACCGCGACCGTCGCTGCGCTCCCGGCGCGCGGGTTAGGCCGGCGCGTTAGCGAACCGCGCGCAGGTTTCGTTCGCGCATGCTGAGCTCGTGGGCCAGTTGTGACTCGACCTTCTGCAGCGCGCCCACGAACTCCTCGCGGTCGTAGAGGTAGTGCGACACCTTGCTGTCGACGCTGCGCGCAACGTCGTCGATCGTGAGAAAGAAAGACATCTGTCCTTCGCGCAACGCGTCCAGTATCTCGCCATCGTTCTTGGCGATCTCAAAGATGCTGCTGCCATCGGTGACGAGCTTGAGATCGCTGAGGTGTTCATCGAGACTCGCCTTCTTGCGCAGGTACTCGATGGCTTTGCGGACGCGCTGCAAACTCATGCCACCGTCGAGTAAGGACTTGATGACGCGCAGTGACACGAGATCACGAAAGGAATAGAGGCGCTTTACTCCTGGGCGACCTCCGGTGGACTGCACTCCTGGTTTGACCAGAGAGATGCGGTCCCAGTAACGCAGTTGGTGCGCGGTGCATCCTGTGTAACGAGAAGCCTGCTCTGCAGAGAAACCCTCCATCTGGACGCGCGAACCTCCAACGATCGAAAAGCGCAAGCAAACTAAAACGAAGCTATTCCCCGGGGCCGGACCCACCAACCTCCCCCAGCTGGTTCCGAACACCGCTCAGGGAATCTAGCGTGCCCGCCTGAGTCGCGGCAACCCCAAAGTGCGGATACACGGTGTTCGCGGGAAAGTTTTTTTAGAAACTCGACCGCCCGCAGGGCGGGTTCCGAGTCTTTGCTCGGCGAGACGCAGCGGAGCTTCGTCGAAGACTAGATTCGCTTGTTGCGGTTGCGAATTCGTTGCTCGAAGTTCTTCAGCGAGCCCTTGAATCTGGCCGTCGCATCACGTCCGCCTTCGCGGCCGGAGTTGACCAAAGCGGAGCTCGACCCGAGCACGAGCACGATACCTGCCACCATGCCGCCGAAGGCGACCACACCAACTACGACCAATTGCGTGGCGAAGAAGAGCAGGAGGGTAACGAGCCCGGCTACGAACAAAGATCCCCCTAGTCGGGACCGCTTGGAGCCGTCGAACCGCGGAGTGGCACGACGGGTCGCCCGCGCAAACCTAGGATCCTCTTCGTAGAGGTTCTTCTCTATCTCTTCGAGGATGCGCTGTTCACGATCCGATAGCGGCACTTCGCGCCTATCTCCCCCTGGTCGGGCGATGCAGCGGTTCAATCACCACTGTGTCGATTATAGGAACGCCTCGGGATTAGCCAAGCCTTCTGGGCTGTGTTTACCCAGTCCCTCCGAGTAACTCACCGAGTTCGGTCCAAAAGAGTGGCCGGAGTCACTGCTCCCTCACCGAAGCGGCGGCGGATGTCGTCTATTGCCAGCGCGGCCTCGTTCCAGGAGGGCCTTCCGGAATCGCCCAACAGGAGCTGGCGCCGGGGCGGTCCGGCGGCCAGCGAGGACACCGACACGCCGAGCAGACGGATGCGGGGTCGTTGGGGATCGAGCCGGCTGTAGAGCTCTTTCACGGCCGCGTAGATCTCGGCCGCGGTGTCGAGTTCGGCCGCCAGAGTGCGGGAGCGGGTGATGGTCTTGAAATTCGAAAAGCGCACTTTGAGCGTAACCGTGCGGCCGCACATTCCCTTTTCCCTCAGACGGGAGGCCGTGCGATCGGCGAGCCTGAGAACCTCCCGGAGGATCGTGGCGGTGTCGTCGAGGTCCGAGCCGAAGGTCTCCTCCGAGCCCACCGATTTGGCCGGCTCGTGGGGAATTACCGGACGATCGTCGATGCCGTTCGCCAGACGATGGAGGTGGCTCCCCAAGGAGTCGCCCACGGCCCGCTCGAGGGTGCGCCGGGGAATCGCGGCGACGTCTCCCACCGACTTCAGGCCGAGACGTTGCAGAGCCTCGGCCGTCGCGGTTCCCACCCCCCACAGCGCGTCCGCCGGCAGGGGATGCAGGAACTCGCTCACGGCATCCGCCTTGACCACGAGCAGGCCGTTGGGTTTTCCCCGGGTCGAGGCGAGCTTGGCCAGGAACTTGTTGGGCGCCACGCCGACGGTGCAGGGTAGTCCGAGGGCCGCGACGTCGTGTTTGATGCGCCGGGCGATGTCCACCGGAGGGCCGAAGAGCTTGACCGAGCCGCCGACGTCGATGAAGGCCTCGTCGAGGCTCAGCGGCTC
>JBOGWW010000028.1:0-1907 GCA_050693655.1 Actinomycetota bacterium
ATCCCGCAGCGAGCTGTAGATCTGCAGCTGACCGGTCAAGGCGGGGTCCTGTGGACCGGCCTTCTGCCCCAAGATCTGAGCGGTGACCTTCAAGCCCTGTCCCTGGGCCAGCTCGACCGCATAGAAGAGCTCCTCGGTCAATCGAATGGTGTCCGAGTAAGCCCCCTCCTCGAGAAGCGGCGCTTCGGTGAAGCTGCCTCCCCCCTCAACGGGCGCCCAACGTTGAGCCGTCGCGGTTGGCACCGGTACGAAGAGCATCAGCGCCAGAGCGACGACGCTTATCCGTCTCATCGGGTCCCCCCCACGACCTTGCGTCCCGCGAGAGCGCCGAGCGCAACGCCCAGCAACCCGAAGGCGATGCCTCCGACGGCGAGCATCACCGAGTTCGAGGGCGAGACGGGATCATCTCCGGTCGCTTCTTCGGAGTCGTCCGCGGGGTCCGGTTTTTCGCTCGGAGACGGCTCGACCGGCTCACCGGTGACATCGACGACCATCTCGATCGGGTACTCCTCGGTCACATCTCCTTGAGAGTCGAGCGCCAGCCTCAGATAGTAAGTACCGGCCTCCTGCATGTCCGGATCGCTCGCGGAGGGTCCGATCGTCTCGGAGCGAACCGCGATCGACTGCAGGCTCTCTTTCCCCGCCACGGCACCATCGTCGTCGATGTACTCATCGTTGGGATTCGTGAGGGTCAGCGTTAGGGTTCCGAGAAAATCGATCTCGCCCACGGATGCGGCCGAAGCTCCGAGTGCCTGACCCTCGGCCAACTCCACCGCGTAGTAGAGCTCCTCTCCCGGAGAGATGGCGTCGGTGAACTGGCCCGATTCGAGCGTCGGCGCGTTCGTGAGCGCGCTCCCTCCGGTGACGGCGGTGCCGCTCACCTCGAACCTGCGCAACGCGCGCAGCGACAACTGATTCAGCCGGTCCGCGAGCTCGGCCGCAGAACCGGCGTCGACGTAGCTTCCCTTCGCCACGCGGGCGATGCACTTGAGCTCCCGGCGTGCACGCGGATCGACCTGGAATCCGACGGTGTCGATGCGCAGGTTGACTCCTTGTTGCGAGAGTTTCTTGGCAACCCTGCACGGCGGCGGAGGCGAACAGGTGTCAATGCCGTCCGACACGAGCACGATGGTGCGTTCTCCCTCCGTGGGAAGATCTCTGGCGCCCTTCCGCAGCGACAGGCCGATCGGTGTGAAGCCTTTGGCGTCGAAGGATCGAATCTGTTGCTTCATGCCGGGGCGGTCGAGAGGTCCCACCGGGGTGATGAGCTCGGTGTCCTTGCAACCCCGTCTCTCGTCGGTGTTGGGAATGCGATGGCCGTAGACGCGCAGCCCCACCAGCGAGTCCTTGGGCAATGCGTTCACCACCCCATTGAGGGCGGCCTTGGCAGCCTGGATCTTCGTGCCTCCCGCTCCGTCGCTTGCGTTCATGGACCCGGAGGAGTCCATGATCAAGAGCAGGGTGGGATCGGCCTCGTCATCGGTTTGGACGGCCGCGTCCGCGGTCAGCGGTGCCGGCGATAACACAAGGCCAACACCAACGATCAGCCTGACTAGGCGAGCGGCGCCGATGAGGCGCGCCGCCACAGCACGTGAGCTCATCGGACGCGACCCTACCCGCGGGGAGCGCTAATAAGTACTCACCGGGTCAGTCCTCAACGGGGACGAACTTGATCTCGAAAACCGAAGGTCCGTAGCCGCCGCCGGCGAAATCGGTTCCGATCAACCCGGGTCGCGCACCGCCTAGATCGACGTGCAGATGGTCGAAGTGATCCGCGGACCGCCAGATGATTCCGAATCCCAGCGAGCCCAGGTGCGGGATGAGGGGGTCGATCGCGGCCATCTCGGACGCGCTCTGTCCGGCACCGAAATTCACGTCTATTGCCCCGTTGCGGTAATGCCAGGAAC
>JBOGWW010000029.1:0-3965 GCA_050693655.1 Actinomycetota bacterium
GCCATAGGGCGGCCCAGGAAGGGGGAAGGTAGATGCGAGGTAGCAAGCGGCTTTGGATCATCGCACTGTTGATGATTCTGGCCTTGGTCGCAGCTGCGTGCGGCGGCGACGATGACGAAAACGGGGACACCGGCGACGACGCCGGCGGTGAGACCGAAACCTATGAGGCCGAAGAGGGCACGCCGATGGCCGAATGGCAGGAAGAGGGCTCGGTCACGATCGGCGTCAAGTTCGACGTTCCTCCCTTCGGTTTCGAGAACCCGCAGAGCGGCGAGGTCGAGGGCTTCGACGTCGACATGGGTAACTACATCGCCGACAAGCTGGGAGTGGAGCCCGATTTCATCGAGGCCATCTCCGACAACCGGATTCCGTTCCTCACCGACGGCACGGCCGACCTGATCCTGTCGACCATGACCATCACGACCGACCGAGACGCCGAGATCGATTTCAGCCGTCCCTACTACGTCGCTCAGGGCCGGATCTTGGTGCCACTGGATTCCGACATCGCAGGCATCGACGACCTGGGGCAGGGCACGACGGTCTGCACCGCGCTCGGCTCGACCTACGAGGCAACGCTCTCGGAGCAGGCACCCGACGCGGAGCTGGATCTCGTGGACGCCTACTCCGAGTGCCTCGAGAAGCTCCAGAACGGTTCGGTGGACGCGGTTTCGACCGACGACGTCATCCTCACGGGAATGGTGATTCAGGACGACACGCTCGAGCTCGTCGGCGACCCGCTGACGACCGAGCCCTATGGAATCGGAGTCGCGGAGGGCGAGACAGAAGCAGCCGAGTTTTTGAGCGAGACCATAGAGGAGTCCTTAGAGGACTGCACCTGGGAAGATGCCTACGAGGAGTGGGTCGGCCAGTACACCGGCGAGGAGCCCAACCACCCCGAGGGAACGACAATAGAGGACGCCTTTGAGCTCTTCCCCTGCAGCGAGACCTGCTAGGGGTCGACGGGCGAACCCGTTGAGGAGCAGGACCTAGTTGGACCGGCTGCTTCCGATCATCACCAACAATCTCGACACCTATGTGTCGGGGTTGTTGGTGACACTGGAACTCGTCGCGATCTCCTTTGCCGTTGCGATGATCGTGGGGACGCTGGTTGCGGCCCTGCGCATCGCGCCTGGGAAACCCCTCAACTGGATCGGAACCTTCTACGTTGAAAGCTTCCGCAACGTCCCGCTCCTGGTGCTTGCGATCATCTTCTCGGCGGGACTCCGTCGAGGGGGCGTGACCCTCGGCGACATGACCGCGGCCAGCGCGGCCCTCGGCCTCTACACCGCGGCCTACATCGCGGAGGCGATCCGGTCCGGCGTCAGCGCGGTGAGCAAGGGCCAGATCGAGGCATCGCTCAGCCTCGGCTTCACCTACGGGCAGACGATGCGACAGGTAATTCTTCCGCAAGCGTTCAGGACGGTCATCCCTCCCATTGGGAACCTGATCATCGCAATGATCAAGAACTCGGCCATCGTGGCGGGGTCGATAATCGCCCTCGACGACATCCTCAAAATTGCACGCGTGGTCAACAGCCGCACCTTCGCGACCAACGAAGCCTTCTTCTGGGCCGGGGTCGGCTATCTCTTGTTGACGATCCCGGCCACCATCATCGTGCGAAGGCTCGAGAAGCGCTTCGCGATCAAGAGGTAGCAGATGGGCTACCTATTCGATCCGGTAAATTGGGAATGGATCTTCGCGGGACGGAACTTCATGTTCCTCGTCGAGCGATTCTTGAACAACATCGTCCTTGCGCTCATCACCATGGCCCTTTCCCTCGCCCTCGGTCTGGTGGTGGCGTTGCTGCGCATCTCGAAGAACAGGGCCGCCGCCACGGTGACCGGCATCTGGATCGACATATGGCGTAACCTGCCGGTGCTGCTGATCCTCCTTTACTTTGGGCTCGCTCTGCCGCAGGAGGTCAAGGAGCTCTGGGTCGACAGCGCCCCCGGCTTCCTGCCGCCGCAGATCAGGAACAGCGGACAGGTCATCGCCAGCATCATCGCCCTGACCCTCTACAACTCGTCCGTGATCGCGGAGATCTTTCGAGCGGGCATCCAATCGCTCGAGCGGGGGCAGGGCGAGGCCGCGGCCGCCCTGGGGCTCACCTACTGGAAGGCGATGAGAATCGTGATCCTGCCGCAGGGGCTCCGGCGCATGGTTCCGGCCACCGTGTCACAGCTCATCACGCTGACCAAGGACACCAGCCTGGTGAGCATTCTGGCCATCCAGGAACTCGTCAGCGCCGGCTCCATCGTGAACAACACCAGCGGCAGCCCCTTCGGGGGCACCGGAGTACCGGCCCCGATTCTCCAGGTCTTCATCGTGGTCGGAGCGATGTTCGTCGTGTTCAACCTGGCGCTGTCGCTGCTCTCCCGTCGCCTGGAGGTGCGCGAGCGCAAGCGGGTCGGAGAGGTCGAAACGGTCACCGGTCTCGAGGATCAAATCACGGTGTGACGGTCGAGCGGGAGCTCATCTACTCTGACCGCCATGCCTCGCGAACTTCTCTTGAGCTGTCTCTGCGCGCTGGTGGCCCTCCTGGTGGCCGCCTGCGTCCCGCCGGAGCCCGGGGACGAGGGAGTCGTGGCCCACGACCGGGACACGACCATGGGCCGCCTGCAGCGCGAGGGCGAGATCACCATCGCCCTGCCGGACGATCTCGGCCCCTTCAGCTCCATCGACGACGCGGGAGAACCTCGGGGTTTCGTGGCCGAGCTCGCCGCAGAGATCGTTGCCGCGCTGGGTGTCGACGCGACCTACGTTCCGGCTTCGGGTGAGACCTCTCTCGACTTGGTGAAGGAGGGAGAAGTCGACCTGGCCTTTCCCACCGTGGGCATCACCGAGCAACTCGCGCGCCAGAACAATCTGTCGGGACCCTACTGGGTTGCGCACAAGCGTCTCCTGGTGCCCCAGGACTCCCCCGTGCAAACGGCGGAGGACCTGGAGGGTCAAGCCGTCTGCCAGTACGAGGAGGAGGGCACGCGCACCGACATCGCGGACGTCTTTGCGAACGTCCGGGCGAGGGAGGTCTCGGACTTTCGGACCTGCTCCGCCCGGCTGCAGGATGGGATCGGGGCCGTTACCTCACCGGACGTCTACCTGATGGTCATGGCCGCCGAGCTCGAGGGTTACGAAATTCGAGGCGAGCAGCTGAACACCAGCGGCTACGGGGCGGCCATGCCGCGGGAGGCCGCGGATATGCGCAGCTTCGTGAATTCCGTGCTCACCGAGGTCAAGTCGGAGGGCCGGTGGCTCGCGTACTACGAGGAATGGCTGGAGCCCGTCGCCAACCGAGCCGACGTGAACGCGCCCGATCTCACGTTGGAGGAGGCGGCGACACTCTGGCCGAGGAGCCCGTCCGAGTAGAGATCCTGCTCGGCCTCTCCTACGGGTACCGGTAGACGTTTCCCGGGTTCCGGCGCGACTCGAAGACGTGCATGACGAACACGTTGCCACCCCGTCTCTTGACCCCCACCCCCATATGGCGCCATCTACCGAGCAGGTTGGCCCGGTGACCACTCGAGTTCTTGAAGGCCCTCATCAGTCTCCTGCAGCCGCTTCCCCTGCCCACGTTCTGCCCGAGCCGCCTCCAGCGCGTCACCGTGCGACCGAGATCACCGTCATGGTAGATCGATCGGTTCGAGGCCATCCCGCGCGCATGACGCCGGGCGACGTACCCGAGTTGCTTGTCCCACCTGAGTAGCCTCTTTCCCCGGCGCTCGCGCAGAGCGTTGATCTTTTTCAGAAAACAACGCTCCGCCTTCGTGAACGAGTAGCCGCTCACCGGTTCGGACTCGGTCAGATCGGTTCTCGGTGAGGCGGGGAGCACGGCGAGGGTCATTACGGCGACCACCGCGAACGCAACCGCCATCTGCACTCTCGGAACGGGCGCAGCACAAAACAGGCGCATGATGACTCCTTCCAGTCAGGTCAACCACCGACTCCCGCGACGAAGTCAGACCGGA
>JBOGWW010000030.1:0-2030 GCA_050693655.1 Actinomycetota bacterium
GTTTCGAGTGGGGCGCGATCAAGTGGCTGATCAGCCCGGCCAACGTGCCCGAGACGGGCCTCACCTTCGGTGAGGTCGTGATGCAACCGGGAGAGGGCCATGGCAGGCACAACCATCCTGACGCCGAGGAGGTCCTGTTCGTGCTCTCTGGCGTCGGCGAGCAGATGGTCAACGACGAGGAGCCGTTTCCGGTGGGGGCGGGAGACACTATCTACGTCCCCACGGGCGTCTACCACTCCACGGTCAACACCGGGTGGAGTCCGATGCGAGTTCTGGCGATCTACAACCCCGCCGGTCCAGAGAAGGTGTTGAGTGAGCTCCCCGACCATCGAACGCTGAAGCCTGGGGAGGTGCCGGAGTGGGTTCGGCGGTAGATCGGTCGAGCGCACCGGCTGGCGACGAAGCCTCGGCGCTTCTGTTTCTCAGCGAGCACGAGGCGGCCACCCTCGATGCCCTTGCATCGCGGATCCTGCCCGGTGACGCCTCAGACCCGGGCGCGAGCGAGGCGCAGGCGCTCGCTTACATCGACCGAGCGCTGGCGGGCTTCCTTCGCGACCTGCAGAGCGTGTATCGCGCAGGGCTGCGCGAGCTTGACCGGTTCGCTTGGGCGGACGCCGGCAAGCAGTATGCGGCGCTGAGCGCCAAACAGCAGGACGCGTTGCTCGAGACCCTCGACCAGGAGTGGTTGCGCCAGGAGGGCGAGAGTCGGCCGGCGGCCGAGTCGGAAGGCGCACCGCGTATTGCGGCCCTTGCTCGGTTCTTCGCGATCGTTCGCGAGCATGTCGTCCAGGGCACCTTCTGCGATCCGGAATACGGCGGCAACTGCGGCGGGGTCGGCTGGCGTTTGGTCGGGTTCCCAGGAGCGCAGTTCGGCTACTCGGCAGAACAGATGCAGCGAGGGTTCGACGCTGGGGCGATTGCGCCGATGACTCTCGCCGACCTGAGGGCTCAAATGACGGCGACTCGCCCCACGGCCGTGGCTGAGGATGGCTGAGCGCGGGGACGCGATCGTCGTCGGCCTCGGTGCGGCCGGGGGGATCGTTGCGGAGCAGCTATGCCAGGCGGGACTTCAGGTGATCGGTGTCGAGAAGGGGCCCGACTACACCGAAGGCGACCACTTCGAGATCAAGCAGGACGAGATCCGCTACTACGTCCGCGGGGCGCTCGCCGCAGGCATGGACACCGATCCGGTGACGTGGCGAGCGAAGACCGATGAAGAAGCAGCCGTGCTCCCCTGGTCGGCCGGGCCGGTGGGAGCGGACGAACCGCTCTACGGGCTTCCATCCACGGGCACGGGCGGGGGCTCGGTGCACTGGGGGGGCGCCGCGTTTCGCTTTCGCGAGTCCGACTTCAGGATGCGAACCACGATCATCGACCGATTCGGCGCCAACAGCCTTCCCGACGACACGACCCTCGTCGACTGGCCGATCACCTACTCCGACCTCGAGCCCTACTACGACCGCGTCGAGTGGGAGCAGGGGATCTCCGGAAGGGCCGGAAACATCCGCGGAGAGATTCAGCCCGGCGGGAACCCGTTCGAGGCCCCTCGAGGCCGCGACTACCCGATGGAGCCGCTGATCCAGGGCCCCTCGGATCATCGCTTCGTGGAGGCATGTGAGCGGCTCGGACTTCATCCGTATCCGCTTCCAGTCGGGATCAACTCGCGAGAGTACAAAGGCCGGTCGGGATGTGTCTACTGCGGCTTCTGCCACGGATACCCCTGTCATGTCGGGGCGAAGTCGACCACTCAGGTCACATCGATCCCGGCCGCCAAGGCGACCGGCAACCTGACGCTTCTTGAGTTCGCCAGGGCGACCTCGGTTCTTCGCCGCCCGGATGGTGGCGTGCGGGGGATCGCGTATATCGATTCGACCGGGACCGAGCGAGAGATCGAGGCCGAGGTCGTGGTGCTGAGCGCGTACGCGCTGGAGAACGCGCGACTTCTGCTGGTCTCCGGCGTCAACGAGAGCGGCCAGGTGGGAAGGCACTACATGACCCACAACTACGGCTGGTTCTATTCGGTGCTGCCC
>JBOGWW010000031.1:0-3082 GCA_050693655.1 Actinomycetota bacterium
GGGGTGGGAGTCGGTGACGGCGTCGGGGTGGCGATGACGGCCGGGGTCGGGCTGGGGCTCGGTGGCGGCGGGCAGGTCTCGGTCGGAACTTCCTGGCGCAGCATCGTCTTGGGCCTTCCCCCACACCAGGGCGCCGCCAGCAGACCGCTGCCGGGGTCGATGCGAACCGTGACGAGGTCGCTGCGCGGCGGCTGGAACTGCCTGACGGGCCGGCCGGCGAGCGCCGCGCTCATGAAGTTCCTCCAGATCTGTGCCGGGAAGGTGCCGCCGACGACGCGGATCCCGTGCACGCTCGTCATGGGGATGCGCCCCTGCGGATAGCCCACCCAGACCGCAGTGACCAGTTCCGGCGTGTAGCCGACGAACCAGGCATCGCCGTAGTCGTTGGTCGTCCCGGTCTTGCCGGCGGCCGGGCGCCCGATTCTCGCCGCGGTGCCGGTGCCGCGCTGGATGACCTGCTCGAGGGTCTTGGTGATGAGATAGGCGTTGCCGGGAGCGAGCACGCCGGGAGAGGTCCTCGGCTGGGGGCGCAGGACTTCGCCGTCGGGAAGCTCGATCGAGCGAACCGTGGTGGGCTCGATCGCGGTCCCGTGGTTGGCGAGGGTCGCATAGGCCGACGCCATGTCGAGCACGCTCACCTCGGCCGATCCGAGCGCGATCGAGGGCACGGCCGGAAGCTTCGCGCTCACGCCCATGAGCTTCGCCTGATTCGCGATGGCGCCTGCGCCGAGGTCGAGAGAGAGGCGGGCGAAGACACCGTTGACGGAGTTGACCAGGGCCTCATCGAGTGCCATCGGTGCAGCGCCGCCGCCCTCGGTGTTGCCCACCGTCCATGTGGACCCGTCGGGAGTGACGGTGCTCAGCGGACCGGATTCGTAGCTCTCGTCGAAGCCGATCCCGCTCTCCAGGGCGGCCGCGGCGACGATCGGCTTCATGGTCGATCCCGGCTGGCGTCCCGATCCGCCGCCCGCTTTCCCCAGCGCAAGATTGACCTGCGAGGCGCTGAAATCGTCACCCCCGACCATTGCCACGATCTCGCCGCTGCCCGGCTCGAGCGCCACGAGGGCGGCGGAGGGGTCGCCGGGCTGGTTGAGGACGGAGCGGACCGCGTTCTCGGCCAGGGCCTGCATCCTCGGTTGCAGGGTGGTGGCGACCGACAGACCCCCCTTGTACAGGGCCCGCGCGCGTCCGTGCTCGGTTCGTCCCAGTCGCTTATCGGCCAGCACCTCGCGCTTGACCGCTTCCACGAAGTAGGGCTGGCGGGTGGTGGGGGAGGGCGGTTTCGAGGTGATGCCGAGTCCCCTCCGCTTGGCCCGCTGCGCGCGGCGAGGCCCGATGTGCCCCAACTCGGCCATGCGGTCGAGGACGTAGTCTCGTCGCTGCTTGGCGAACTTTGGCCTCGCGCGCGGGTCGTAGAGGGTCGGCGACTTGATCACCGCTGCCAGCAACGCAGCCTCGTGAACGCGTAGGCGATCCACGTCGTGGTTGAAGAACGCCTCTACGGCGGTCTTCAACCCGTACGCACCCTGCCCGAAGTAGACGGTGTTCAGATAGCGTTCGAGGATCTCCTTCTTGGTGTAGCGACGCTCGATCTCGATGGCCAGTCGAAGCTCGCGCGCCTTCCGCTCGAGGGTCTTCGGTGCCTCTTTGAAGAACGTGTTCTTGACGTATTGCTGAGTGATGGTGCTGCCACCCTGCACGGTGGTGCCCTCCTCCATGTTCGCCAGCAGGGCCCGGCCGATGGCCTTGAGATCGAAGCCGCCGTGCGAGAAGAAGCGAGCGTCCTCGGCCGAGATGACGGCATCGACCATGGTTCTTGGGACGCGCTTGTAGGCGATGTAGGCGCGGTTTTGCCGGTACAAGCGCGCGAGCAGCGACCCATCCGCGGCGCGGATCGTAGACCGGAGCGCGAGGGGCCGTTCGTCGCGGAGGTCCAGGGGCTCGAGCGAGCACGCCCCCAGCACCAGCGTCGCGACCAGCGCAAGCACGGCCGGACGCCGAAGGCGCACGGTGGCTCTCTTGAGTTGATTGGATTCCCGCAGCACGAGGTTCCTCCCAGGGTTTCGCCGCTACCTCTATGGATCGGCGCCCGGGGGAGGGGGCTGTAACTCGGGGGCCGACCTAGACCTCGAGCGCCTCTCTCAGGCGCATCAGCGTGCGGTTGAGCAGCCTCGAGACGTGCATCTGCGAGATGTCGAGCCGGTCGGCGATCTCGCTCTGGGTCATGCCCTTGAAGAACCTCAGGTAGAGGATGCGGCGCTCTCTCTCGGGAAGCTTGGCCATCTCGGGGGCCAGAGCGGCGCGGTACTCGAGATTGGCCAGCTGGTCGTCCTCGCTCCCCAGCTGATCCGCGAAGGACGTCGACCCGGCGTCGTCGGAGTCGATGGGCGCGTCGAGCGACGTGAAGTTGTAGGCCTGAGCGATCTCGAGTCCCTCGAGAACGCTTTCCTCGGAGGTCCCGGCGGCCTTCGCGATCTCGGCCACGGTCGGCGAGCGCCCGAGTTCCTGGCCCAGGTTGCTCACCACCTTGGTGAGCTCGAGGTGCAGCTCCTGGAGCCGGCGGGGGACCCGCACCGCCCAGCCCTTGTCGCGAAAGTGCCGCTTGAGCTCTCCCACGATCGTGGGTGTCGCATAGGTCGAGAATTCGACCTCACGATCGAGGTCGAACCGTTCGATCGCCTTCAGCAGTCCGATGGTGCCCACCTGCACCAGGTCCTCCAGGGGTTCACCCCGGTTCCTGAACCGGCGTGCGAGAAACTCCACCAACCCGATGTATTGATCTACGAGGCGCTCTCGGAGCCGTACCCGCTCGGCGGCGGGCGCGCCCTTGTACTCGAGAAACAGAGCCCGGACCTCGTTCCGGTCCAACATCGCCCGATCGTTCATCGGTTCGCTTCCTGCGCGATCACGCGCGCTTGCTCTTGATGACGGAGAAGGCCGGCACCCCGTCGGAGAGACCGAGCTCGGCCGAATCGGCCACCGTCTCGAGGATCATGCGCGAGAAATCTGTCAGGTTCGTTCGAACGTCGTAGGTCTCCGTGTAGCGACCGGTTCCCTGGATCTGGATGCGGTCGCCCTGAAG
>JBOGWW010000032.1:0-1536 GCA_050693655.1 Actinomycetota bacterium
CCAACGCCTTCGCCACCGGCCGCAGCGACAAGAAGGCCCTGGTCGCAGTCACGCAGGGCATCATGCAGACGCTCGACGAGTACGAGCTTCGGGGCGTGATCGCCCACGAGCTGGCTCACATTCGCAACCGTGACATCCTCATCGGCTCGGTTGCCGCCGCCGTCGCCATGGGCATCACGTTCGTCGCTCGCATGGTGATGTGGGGGACGATGTTCGGCGGAAGCGACGACGAGGGCGGAAATCCTCTGGGAGCGCTGGCCCTCGCGCTGCTGGCTCCGATCGCGGCGGCCCTGATCCAGATGGCGGTGTCGCGTTCGAGAGAATTCGAGGCCGACCGCGTCGGTGCCCGCCTCGCCGGCTCCGGCGAGGGTCTCGCCCGGGCGCTCGAAAAGCTACATGCGACGGCCAAGCGGGTACCGATGAACGTGAACCCGGCTCAGGAGAACGCGTTCATCGTCAGCCCCTTCACGGGCCGCCAAACCAACTTCGCCAAGTTCTTCTCGACCCACCCGCCGGTCGAGGAGCGCGTCGCCCGCCTGCGCTCGCCGCAACTGATCTAGCCCGGGTCCACATAGCAGGAGCTCAGATCAAACTGAGTTGCTCGCTCCGCGCCCTCGGTAGTTGATCCCGCTCGGGTGAGCGCCGGCGCGGCCCGGGGCTGTTGCGATTCCGCTTGGGACGCGGCGCGGCCTTCTTGATCGTCTCGACTTTGTTCGACAACGCCTCGCGGTCGCTCGCGCGTGCGTAGGAGCGCCGGTCGTACAGCGACATGTAGCGAGGAACGAGCTCCGGGTAATGCTGCTCGAGCCAGCCCATGTATTCCTCTTTCACGCCCGGACGCAGGTGGAGCAGGATCGGCGATACGTGAGTCGCTCCGGCCTCGAAGGCTGCCTCGATCACGGCCCGTAGCTGATCGGAGTCGTCCGTGATGCCGGGCAGGATCGGCGCAAGCATCACTCCGCAGGGAATGCCGGCCTCGTTGAGCCGGCGGACGGTCTCGATCCGCTTGCGCGGATGAGGAGTGCCGGGCTCGCTCCTGGCCCAGGCATCCTCGTCGAGGGTGCCGATCGACAGCGCGGTCGAGACTTCGGTCACCTCGGCCGCGCTCCGGAGCAACTCGAGATCACGAATTATCAGAGTGCCCTTGGTGAGGATCGAGAACTGGTTACGGAACGTGGTAAGCGTCTCGATGATGCGGGGCATGAGCTTGTAGCGACCCTCGGCGCGTTGATAGGGATCGGTGGCCGTGCCCATTGCGATGTGGTCGCCCTTCCACTTGCGGGCCCGCAGCTCTTTTCGCAAGAGCTCGGGAGCGTTGACCTTGACGACGATCTTCGATTCGAAGTCATGGCCGGCATTCATGTCCAAATAGGTGTGCGTGGTGCGAGCGAAGCAGTAGGAGCATGCATGACTGCATCCTCTGTAGGGGTTGATCGTGTAGTTGAACGGCAGGCGGTCACCGGGCACGTGGTTGATGATCGACTTGGACTCGACCTCGATGAAGGTGATGCCCTTGAAATGAGGGGTGTCGAAGGT
>JBOGWW010000033.1:0-12269 GCA_050693655.1 Actinomycetota bacterium
GGCATCCTCTCTCCGGAGCGAGCTACTTCGACGACCTGCGCGGGATGGAGTGCGCGCAAGAGGACGCCCGCGGTCCAGCCCTCCGCCTCGACCAGCCTGAGAATCTCCTCGGGATCCTTGGAGAACCGGAGATCGTCGACCCCCTCCGGCAACACGAGCGGGAGCACCGCCTCGTGGAGCGCGACCACATCCAGGTCCCGCCAGGCCTTGGCCCGCCGCCCGACCTGCTCGACCACCGTGGCATCGCTGACCTCCACGAGCGATTCTCCTTCCTGCGAGTGCAGCAGGAAGGGGTGATCCGCCCTCGAGTGGCTCAGCGCCAGGGGTCCGCTGGTCCCGTTGTCGAGCGGCTTGACTGGGAACCTCGCGGCCATGCGCCGCTCGAGCTCCTCGCCGGCCACGCTCGTCTTCAACGCCCGGTGGTAGGGCAGCACGACGAGATCCTCGGCGTCCGCGTCGACGCAGAAGCTCATGACCGAGTGGTGGTCGCCCTCGCCCTCGATCGACTCGGAGTAGGCGAGGGCCGTCTCGTAGCGGTGGTGACCGTCCGCGATCACCAGGGGGCCGGGCCTCAGCGCCGCGGCGATCAGGTCGCATTCGGCCGGGGCCGAGATGATCCAGAGCCGGTGAAGCGTAGAGTGCTCGTCGGCGAAGCGGGCGGCCGTCGGCCGGTCCTGGAGCCCGTCGAGGAAGGGCGTCAGGCTCCCTCCGCCCCGGTAGATCGAGTAGATGGGCGAGAGGTTGACCGGCAGCGCCTTCATCAACTCCAGACGCTCCTCGATGGGAGCGGGCATGGTCCTTTCGTGGGGCAGCACCCCGGCTTGTTCGCCGTAGGGCCCGAGCTCGAGGGCGCCGATGACCCCGGCGACGCGGCAGCGGCGACCGTCGTGGGACACGAAGTCGTGTCTGTAGACGTAGAAGGACTCGTCCGCATCCCGGACGACGACCCCCTGGTCTACCCAGCGGCGCCAGACCCGGGCGACCTCCGCATTCCGCAGGTCACGATTTTCGTGAGCTCGTGAGAGCTCGAGGTGCACCGCGTTTGCGGGGTTGCGCTCGTGCAGCCGCTGTTGCTCCGCGGCCGAGATGACGTCGTAGGGCGGGCACACGAGATCCTTCAGGTGCTCGCCGTCGGAGTAGCGCATCCCGCGGAAGGGTGAGAGCTCAGGCATCGAGCCCGCATGATATTCGAGCCGGGCTGAGTGGTATCCGGCTCGCCGACGGGCGGCTCAGGCGTTGGCCGGCTGCGGCGGCAGGCTCGCCAAGGAGGTCTCGAGCTCCGCGTCCGACAGCGGAAGGTCCTCGAGCTTGCCGCCCAGAAACGCCTCGTAGGCACTCATGTCGAAGTGACCGTGACCGCAGAGGTTGAACAGCACCACGCGCTCCTCGTCGGCCGCGCGCGCCGCAAGCGCCTCGTCCATCGCCCCCTTGAGCGCGTGCGCCGGCTCGGGCCCGGGGAGCCAACCCTCGGAGCGAGCAAAGGTGACCGCCGCTTCGAACACCGGCACCTGCGGATAGGCCCTGGCCTCGTACAGCCCCGCCTTCACGAGTCCGCTGAGGCTCGGCGCGTCGCCGTGGTAGCGGAGCCCTCCGGCGTGAACGGGGGCCGGGACGAAGTCGTGGCCGAGCGTGTACATCGGCATCAGGGGAGTCATGCCCGCGGTGTCGCCGAAGTCGTAGGCGTAGGTGCCCCGCGTCAGTGTCGGGCAGGCATCCGGCTCCACGGCCAGGAACCTGGTTTGGGCTTCACCGGCCAGCACGTCGGCCGCGTAGGGGTACGAGAGGCCCGCGTAGTTCGAACCGCCTCCGACGCATCCGACCACGACGTCGGGGGTGTCCTCGAAGGCCTCCATCTGCCTCTTCGCCTCGAGCCCGATGATGGTCTGGTGGGTGCAGACGTGGTTCAGCACGCTGCCGAGGGAGTAGTGCGTGTCCTCGTTCTGGGCGGCGATCTCGACCGCCTCGGAGATGGCGATGCCCAGCGAACCCGTCGAGTCGGGGTGATCGGCGAGTATCTTGCGACCCGCCGCGGTGGTGTCCGATGGGGATGCGTGCACGGTCGCGCCCCACGTCTCCATCAGGACCTTGCGCCCCGGTTTCTGCTCGTAGCTCACCTTCACCATGAAGACCTCGCAGGCGAGGTCGAACAGCGAACACGCGTAGGCGAGCGACGAGCCCCACTGGCCCGCGCCGGTCTCGGTGGTCAACCTGCGAGTGCCGGCGCGCTTGTTGAAGAAGGCCTGAGGTACGGCGGTGTTGGGCTTGTGGGAGCCGCCGGGCGATACCCCCTCCCATTTGTAGTAGATGCGCTGTTTACCGGGAGTGAGGCCCAGCGCTTTCTCGAGCCGGTGCGCCCGATAGAGCGGAGAAGGTCGCCAGGCCTTGAACACGTCGAGCACTTCGCCCGGGATGTCGATCCAGTTCTCGCTCGAAACCTCCTGCATGATGAGCGCTTCGGGGAACAGTGGTGCGAGATCGGCCGGGCCCACCGGTTCGCCGGTGCCCGGATGCAGCGGAGGCAGGGGATGGCCGGGGAGGTCGGGAAGGATGTTGTACCAGGCCGTGGGAATCTCAGACTCGGGCAAAACGACCTTGACGACGTCGGTGCGCGGCATGATGCCCCCCGTTGTAGCGCGGCGGATACAGAGCTTGACCGTACGCCGGGAGCATAGTTTCTTGTCAAGAGCATCCAGGGGGAGCCACCGTTGCCGGTTTCGGAGACCAGCTCGAAGGTAATCTACGACGCGCTCAAGGCGGTCGACGTCGAAGTTATCTCCGCGCTGCCCGAAACCTGGCTCGTGCACCTCATTCGAATGGCGGACGACGATCCGGACATGACACTGGTGCGGCTTGCAAAGGAAGAGGAGGGGATCGGCGTGTCGACCGGAGCCCACCTCGCGGGCGCCCGCTCCGTGCTGCTGATGCAGAACCACGGCTTTCTGCAGTCGATCAACGGCCTCGTGTCCTGCGCGCTGCTCTACAAGATCCCCCTGCTGATGCTCATCAGCGACCGCGGCCATCTCGGCGAGCCCGATCCGTGGCAGACCGAAGGGGGCCGTTACACGCGCCACGTCCTCGACGCGCTTCGCATCGTCCATTCCGAGCTCAGAGATCCGGAAGCGGTCGAGCACGAGGTGGCCGAGGCAATGACCCTGGCGCAGTCCTCCCTCTCGCCGGTGGCGCTGCTGTTGACGCGCGATCTCATGTGGGAGACCGGCCCGTGAAGCGGATCGATTGCCTCGAGGCCGTCTACGACGATCTGCGCGAATGCGCCGTGGTGACGATCATGGGTGCGGTTGCCGCGGAGCTGTACACGCTCGGTCATCGGGCCAACTTCTTCTACCTCGAGCACGCGATGGGGCTCGCCTCCTCGGTCGGGCTCGGAATCGCGCTCTCGCAACCCCGCCGCCGGGTGGTCGTGATCGACGGAGACGGATCGGTGTTGATGAACCTCGGAGGGTTGACCACGCTCGCTCGCTACGCCCCCGGCAATCTCACCCACCTCGTGTTCGATAACGAGTCGCTTCTGAGCGTGGGTGGTTTTCCGACCGCGACCGCGACGGGTTCGGATCTCGCGGCCATCGCCGAGGGTGCCGGGGTTCCGAACGCGGGCACCTACAGGACTCTCGACGACTTCGCCCCTGCGGTCCGGTCCGCCATCGCCTCGGACGAATTGCACTGTCTCGTGACCAAGGTCGAGGCCGTGGGACCGGCCGCCTTTCACATGGATCTCGCGCTGCTCGAGAACCGCTTCGAGTTCGCCCGGGCCCTGCGCCCCGATCTCGTTGCCGCTGCCACGCTCGAGCACGAAGAGCGGACCGCGGAACCGATGACCACCGAGCCCACGCTCGATCCACCGCCACAGGAGGACGCATGATGACCGCAATCGATAACCTGTTCGAGTCGCTGAGCTCGGGCTCGGTGCGCGTCGTCGACCTTACGCAGCCGCTGTCGGAATCGACGCCCATCATCCAGTTGCCCGAGCCCTTCGTTAACACACCCGGTCTGAAGCTGGAGGAACTGAGCCGCTACGACGACCGGGGGCCGGGCTGGTACTGGAACCGCATCGAGATGGGCGAACACGTCGGTACGCACTTCGATGCTCCCATCCACTGGGTCACGGGACGGGAGCGAGAGGACCTCGCTTCCATCGACGCGGCGAAGCTGATCGGCCCCGCGGTCGTCGTGGACAAGCGCGCCGAGGCGACGGCCGACCCCGACTTCCTCCTGACGGTCGATCAGTTGAAGGAGTTCGAGAACTCCCACGGGCCCTTCCCCGACGGTGGCTGGCTCCTGCTGCGCACCGGCTGGGACGCCCGGGCGGCCGACCAGGCCGCGTTCCTGAATGCCGACGAGACCGGCCCCCACACGCCGGGGCCCGACGTCGAGTGCGCCCGCTGGCTCGCAAAGGAATCGCCCTTCGTGGGATTCGGCGTCGAGACCGTGGGAACCGACGCCGGCATCGCGCACGGCTTCGATCCCGCGTTCCCGTGTCATCACTTCATGCACGGGGCGGGCAAGTTCGGACTCACGCAACTGGCGAACCTCGCGGAGCTGCCGCCCACGGGAGCGTTGCTCGTCGCGGCGCCGCTCAAGATCGTCGACGGTTCGGGCAGTCCGGCCCGGGCGCTGGCCCTGGTCCCGGCCTGAGCTAACCTCTCCTGCGGTCTCGGTAGTGGCGAATAAGTTCGTTCGTCGAGCCATCGTGTGCGAGCGCCGAATCGTCCTTCAGCTCGGGGGCGATTCGTTGTGCGAGCATCTTGCCGAGCTCGACGCCCCACTGGTCGAAGGAGTTGATGTTCCAGATCACTCCCTGGGTGAACACCTTGTGCTCGTAGAGGGCGATTAGCGAGCCGAGGGCGCGGGGAGTGAGCTCGTCCAAAAGGATCGTGTTCGTAGGCCGGTTGCCCTCGAAGCTGCGATGGGGCACCTGTGCCTCGCCGCCGCCCTCGGAGCGCACCTCCTCCTCGGTCCTGCCGAAGGCGAGAGCCTCGGTCTGGGCGAAGAGGTTCGCCATCAACAGAGCGTGATGCTCGCCGAGGGGATTGAGGCTGCGACAGAAGCCGATGAAGTCGGCGGGTACGAGCTTCGTCCCTTGATGAAGCAGCTGGTAGAAGGCATGCTGCCCGTTGGTGCCCGGCTCGCCCCACACGACCGGTCCCGTTTGCCACTCGACGCGCCGCCCGCCGAGGTCGGTGGACTTCCCGTTGCTCTCCATGTCGAGCTGCTGGAGGTAGGCGGGAAAGCGGTGAAGGTACTGGTCGTAGGGGAGGACCGCGGTGCTCTCGGCTCCGAAGAAGTTGTTGTACCAGACGCCGATCAGCCCCAGGAGAACGGGCAGGTTTGAACCCCAGGGAGCCGAGCGAAAGTGCTCGTCCATTGCGTGGAAGCCTTCGAGGAAGGCTCGAAATCGCTCGGGGCCGATCGCGATCATCAGGGAGAGGCCAATCGCCGAATCCACCGAGTAACGACCACCCACCCAGTCCCAGAAGCCGAACATGTTGTCCGTATCGATTCCGAAGTCCGCCACGAGCCCCGCGTTGGTGGAGATCGCCACGAAGTGCTTCGCAACCGCGGATTCGTCGGCTGCGAGCCCGTCGAGCAGCCAACTCCGGGCGGTGCGCGCGTTCGTCAGGGTCTCCAGGGTGGTGAACGACTTCGACGAGACTATGAACATCGTCTCGGCGGGGGCCAGGTCCCGGACCGCCTCGGCGAAATCGGTGCCGTCGACGTTCGACACGAAGCGAAAGGTGAGCGAACGCTCGCCGTAGTGGCGCAGGGCCTCGTAGGCCATCACGGGCCCGAGATCCGATCCGCCGATGCCGAGGTTGACGACGTTTTGAACCACCCTGCCGGTGTGGCCGCGCCAGCGACCCTCGCGCACCGTTCGGCTGAACGCGGCCATCCGGTCGAGCACCGCGTGCACCTCGGCCACGGCGTCATCGCCGTCGACGAGGAGGGATTGGTCGCGCGGTGCCCGCAGCGCGACGTGCAGGACCGGTCGGTTCTCGGTGAGGTTGATGCGCTCCCCGTTGAACAGCGCCTCGATGCGCTCTTTCAGCCGCGCTTCGTCGGCCAGGCGGAAAAGGAGCGCGAGCGTGTCGTCGGTCAGGCGGTTCTTGGAGTAGTCGAGCCGGATGCCCTCCGCCTCGACGGTCATCTTGCCGGCCCGGTGGGGATCGCGGGCGAAGAGCGACCGGAGATGCTCGCTCGCCACGGCCTCGAAGTGCGCGCCTAGCTCTTGCCAGGCCCGCAGCTCCGGGGGAGGGACGGCCTCGTTCACTCGAGATCGAAGAAGCCGCAGAACTGCTCGAGCACCGCGGGGTCGCCGTGGATCTCGAGCGCCTCGGGTGGCACGCGGCCCCACATCCAAAGGAAGAGGTCCGAAGCCGGCCCCCTGACGGCCGCGTCCCCCTTGGCGTGCTCCCGGGTGACGACCGGCTCCTCCTCCAACACCACCAGCCACTCGCCCTCGGCATCGGTCGTGTGCAGGTGCAGGCTCGTTGAAGGTGCTTCCTTCAGCGGGGCCATCGCCGGCAGCCACACGGACAGCAGCTCGTCGATGCCGTCTACCGCGACGTCGGTGGCGATGGGAGACGGATCGCCCACGGCATTACGTGCGTCCCAGCCGTGCACCGCGACCTCCTGGGCCATGCGCCGCGGGACGAAGGCGATCGTCCTCTCGCGCGACCAGGTCCAGATCTCTCGCTCGAGGTCTATGTCGCGCAGAGTCTCGACGAGTCCGTGCGCTCCGTCCAGGAACCACTGCACCAGGTCGATGCTGGTCGGGGGGTCGTGGCGCTCGGTTGCACGGGGATCGGTAAGACCACGGCGTGCGATCTCGCCCCAGAAGCGCTGCACCTCGCCGATATGTGCGACCAGGTCGCTCATCTTCCACTCGGGGCAAGACGGCACACGATCGTCGAGGTTGCCGCGCGCCGCGGTCGCGAGCGCTGCGGATTCCTTGGCTATGGTCTCGAGGTAACGCTCGTGCGAAAGGTTCATGCGCCGATGTCGTAGAGGTGGCCGGGATCGAGGTCGAGACCGTTCACCACCTGCCATAGGGCTGCGACCGCCTTCAATGCGTTGCGGTGCTCGAAGGGCTCGAGATCGTCGCTCGATTCCTCGAGCGTCTTCACCAGCGTGTTGTAGGCCTCAACCAACGTCAGCTCGGCGTCGTTCAGTCCCTTCGGCGGAACGATCCAGGTCTTGGGCATGTCTAAGCCTTCTTTCTCTCGCCGGCGCCGCCGATCACTTCGCGCTCGTCGTCGAGTCGCTTGGCCTTGAGCTCGAAGCGCGGAAGGGACTCGTTGGCGGCCTGCCGCACGCCGAAGCGGAGACCCTCGTGGGCCTCCGACAGTTCCGCGCCGATCTTCTTCAGGATCGTGCCGGCGTCGGCGCTGGAGTTGGGGATCTCGACGAGCACCTCGATCTCGTCGCGGATCCCCTCGGCGGTATAGAGATGGATCTGGAACTCGTCGACCTCGGTGAACTCCCGCACGATCGCTTCGACCGCCCTCGGGTAGACGTTGGTTCCGCGCACGAGCTTCATGTCGTCCACTCGGCCGACGATTCCGCCCTCGTAGATATCGAGCGTCCGGCCGCACGAGCATCTGCCGGCGGGTACCTTCACGACCAGGTCGCGCGTCCGGTAGCGGAGGACGGGGATGAAACCGCGCCCGAAGGACGTCACGACCCTCTCTCCTTGCTCGCCGTAGGCGACCGGTTCTCCCGATACCGGATCGACCACTTCCTCGATGTAGTGGGGCTCGATGATGTGGGTTCCGCCGGGCTGCTCGGAGCATTCGAAGATCATGATGGTCCCGAGCTCGGTCATTCCCGCGGTGTCGCCCGCAACGGCGCCCCACTGGTCCTCGATGAGCTTCTTCGTGGCCGGTATCGAGCCGGCGGGCTCGCCCGAGAGGATCAGGCGCTTGACCGGGCTGCCGGCGAGATCGATGCCGAGCTTCTGCGCCTCCTGGGCCATCCGCAGGGCGTAGGTGGGCGTCGAGCACACCACGGTCGCGTTCATGTCGACTATCTGCTTGACGCGCGCCTCGGTGGTCATGTTCCCGCCGGGAAGAACGAGGCACCCGATCTTCTCGCAAGCGTAGTGCGCTCCCCAGAAGCCCACGAAGGTCCCGTAGCTGAAGGCAAAGAAAACGGTGTCCGCGGGACGGACACCGAAACCCCAGAAGCCGTAGCACCACATCTCGGCGATCCACTCCCAGTCCTTCATGGAGTCGAGTACCCGGATGGGGGTGCGCCCGGTGGTTCCGGAGGTCATGTGGTAGCGAATCGCGGTGCTCTCGGGGGCCGCGAGGATCGGACCGTAGGGGGGATGCTCCACCTGAGAGCGCATCCACTCCTCGCGGGTCATGAAGGGAATTCGCTGCAGGTCGTCCAGACTCTGAATGGAGTCGGGGGTCACGCCGGCCTCGCTCAGGCGTTCGGCGTGGTACGGCACTTGGTCCGTCGCCCACTGAACGAGACTGCGGAGCTTGGTGACCTGCAGCGCATCGAGCTCGGCGCGCGGCATGGTTTCGTGACGTTTGTTCCAGAACGGCGAATCCGGCATGGCCCACCCCCGAGTCGTCGTCGACATGGTTTTGTGTGGTCGGCACTATCGTAGGTGACGGACGTAATGTGTGCCGATGGCCAGCCCCTTCGAACTACCGGCCGCCTCACGGGACCTGTTGATGCGTGCGCGCGATACCGCCGAGAGAGAGCTTCGGTCTATCGCCGAGGCCGGCAAGCCCGGAGAGGTGAACCGTAAGCTCCTCGGCGCCCTTGCGGATCATGATTTTCTTCCTCGATTGTTTCCCACCGCCCTCGGAGGCTCGCACGAGGGCGACGCGAGCGCCCTGGACTTGTGCGTCCTGCGCGAGGGATTTGCGCAGCGATGCACGCAAGCGGAGACCGCCCTCGCGCTACAGGGACTGGGGGCTTATCCAATCGTGCAGTCGGGGAGCAAGGAGCTCGCAGGACGCTGGATCCCCGAGGTCGCTCGCGGGCGAGCGGTCGCGGCGTTCGCCTTGACGGAGCCCGGCGCCGGAAGCGACGCCGCCGCTCTTTCGCTCAGGGCCGAGCCCGACGGGGACGGCTGGCGCCTCACCGGAGAGAAGAAGTGGATCTCGAACGCTCCGGCCGCCGACGTGTACTCGGTCTTCGCCCGGAGCTCGGACGAGGCGGGCCCGGCGGGCGTGACCGCGTTCGCGGTGGCGGGGGAGAGCTCGGGGCTCGGTGGGGAATCACTGGAGCTGGTCGCACCGCATCCGATCGGGACCGTCACCTTCGACGGTGTGTACGCGGGATCCGAGACGGTGCTCGGCGAGGTGGGTGAGGGCTTCAAGGTCGCCATGCGCACGCTCGATCTCTTCCGTCCCAGCGTCGGCGCGTTCGCGGTCGGGATGGCCCAGGCGGCCCTCGACTCGGCCCTCGATCATGCGGCAGGGCGCGAGGCCTTCGGGCGGGAGCTGAGGGAGTTTCAGGCGATCAGCCAGCAGCTCGCCGACATGGCGACGAGCACCGAGGCGGCGCGGCTGCTCGTCTATTCGGCGGCCGCACGCTACGACTCCGGAGAACGGGTCACCAAGCACTCGGCCATGGCGAAGTTGTTCGCCACCGAGGCCGCGCAACGAGTGATCGATGCGGCGATCCAGATACACGGTGCCAGGGCGCTCGAGCGCGGTCACCTGCTGGAAGAGCTGTACCGGGAGGTGCGAGCGACGCGCATCTACGAGGGCACGAGCGAGATCCAGCGAGAGATAATCACGCGCGAGCTCTACCGCTGACGGTCGGACATCCTCCGACTTCTTTTCGGCGAAATGACCGCATAGCGATCATTTCGCTACAAACAAAGGCCGAATGCCCAGAGCCCGGCGAATCTGCGCGAGCACGTAGTCGGGACGCTGCACGAGGTCGAACCAGGTAAACCGGAGCACCGTCCAACCCTGGAGGTTCAGGTAGTTGTCGCGCTCGGCGTCCTTGACCCTCGCCCTGCGACCCGCATGCCAGCGGCTTCCGTCCACTTCGATGACTAACCGTTGGTCGGGATACGCGAAGTCCACCCGCGCTACCAGCTTGCCGTGCTCGCGGAAGCGGTGCTGAGGAAGAGCAACCGGGACTTTGCCCGTCCGCAGCAGCCGCACCAACTTGGTCTCGAGGATCGTGGTGGGAACCATCGCTCCGTCTCCCCGCACCTCCAGCAGCCGGCGAAGCGCCGCGGTTCCCGGTTTGCCCTTGCCGCCGAGCTCCTCGAGGCGCCACCTCAGTCGAGCCAGGCGCACTTTGTGCCTGCAAAGCGCGTCGTCCAGGGCGATCTCGAGTGTTTCGTCGCCCACAACCGCGGCCAGGTCGAGCAGCGTCCTCGCCGGAGCGGTCACCGGGATGCCGCCCAGCACCTCGACATCGCAGGGAGGCAGCTCGGCGACGAAGTGTAGCAGGTGACCTCGAGCCGGTCTCAGACGCCGGGTGGAGAGGAACTCCAGGCGATCCTTGGGGCATCCCGTCAGGTCGTGGTGGGCTGCGGCCGAGCGGTGGGACAGCCACACTTCGCCCGGCGACCTAAGACACCCCGCCATGGCGTGCATCTCCCAGGTGACCGGAACCGAGGTCGACCGGAAGACCCTGGGGAGGAAGCGTTCCAGTCGCCCGGCGGCGACGAGTCTTTGGATGCCGGAGTCCGCATATCCGAGCTGGCGCAGCTGATTCCGAGTTGCCAGTCCGTAATTGGTGGCTATCAGGCGGGCGACGTTCGCCTCCCGTCCTTCTCGTTGCTGATTTGATCGCATAGCGATCAGGGTGCGCGAGGGAACGGGACATGGCTGTGACGTGCGTCACAGCCGGGGGAAAATCTTGCTGCCGAGGGATCCCGGTTCAGGCGTTGCCGTTTAGTGGGAGCGGCTCGTAGTCCGGTTTGACGTCCGGGATCACCGCTATGCACATCAACTCGACGTAGGCGTCGGGATCGTAGAGACCCACTACCTCGAACAGGGCCAGGGCGGGGTAGTGACGGCCGAAATGCCTGCGGTAGACGTCCCGCAGCTCCTGGGTGGCGCCCTTGTACGCGTCGGCATCGGTCACGAAGATCTGCATCGACACGAGGTCCTCGGGTTGCCCCCCAACGGCCTTGAGCGCGGTCACGACGTTCGCCGCGGCGGCGTCGAACTGCTCGACGATGTCCGTGCCCTGGAGGATCCCGGTGGGCCCATGCGCGGTCTGGCCCCCGAGATAGACGGTCGTGCCCTTGGCCGCGACCGCCGCGTGGCTGAACCCCAGTGGGGGCGACAGGGTCGCGGGATTCATGAGTTTGTGTGCCGAGGTCATGATGCCCTTCTGGTGACGAGCCGGCTCATTCGCCTATCGGCCCGTCCATACCGGATTCCGGCCCTCCCTAAACGCCGCGTAGAACTCCTTGTGGTCGCCGGACGTCATGAGCAGCGCTTGCGTCATGGCCTCGAGCTCGAGCGATCCGCCCAGATCCATGTCGAGTTCCCGCGTCAGGAGCAGCTTCGTCGCTCCGTAAGCGAAGGTCGGGCCCGCTGCGATACGAGCGGCGAGCTCGCCGGTCACCGCGGCGAGATCGGCATCCTCTACGACCCGGTTGGCGATGCCGATCCGCTCCGCGGTCTCGGAATCGACTTTGTCACCGAGCAGCAGGAGCTCGGTCGCCCGCCCCAGGCCGACGAGCCGCGGCAGCAGGTAGGCCGAGCCCATGTCTGCTCCGGCGAGTCCGACCTTCGTGAACAAGAAGGAGTACGAGGCGGAGCGAGCGAGAACCCGGAGGTCTGCGGCGAGCGCGATCACCGAGCCGGCTCCCGCCGCGATGCCGTTGATCGCCGCGATGATGGGCAGCGGAACCTCTCGCATCCTTTGCACGACCTGTCCCGTCATGCGGGTGAAGTCGAGCAGGGAACGGGAGTCCATCTCGCGCAGCGCGCCGATTATGTCGTTGACGTCGCCACCCGAGCAAAAGCCGCGTCCCGTGCCGGTGATGACCAGCACCTTGACGTCGTCTCGGTGGGGCAGCTCGGAGAGGAGATCCCGGAGGTCCGCGTAGCCGTCGAAGGTCAGCGCGTTGAGTTTGTCGGGCCGGCTGAACGTGACCGTCGCGATGCCGCTGCGGTCGAGCGAGAAGTCGAAGTGCTTCCAGTTCTCGGTGAAGGGCACCGACGCACGAAACGGGCTCAAGCGTCGTCCCCGAAGGCCGGGAAGCCCGTGACGGCCTGACCCAGGATGAGGGTGTGGATCTCGCTGGTGCCCTCGTA
>JBOGWW010000034.1:0-3735 GCA_050693655.1 Actinomycetota bacterium
GCGCGGCTCTGCTGGGTCTCGCTCTGTTGCTCGCCCCCGCGCGCGAAGGCGAACCCACCCGCCACTACGGCGACCACGATGAGCCCGATGCTCACCGCAGGTTTGACGGCCCTCTGGAAGAAGAACACGATGCCCAGCACCGCCATGGCCGCGGCGATCAGGATCAGTTCGAGGTCGGGCCCCCCCGCTCCCAACGTGTGGGCGAACAACATCTCATTGGTCATCGGTACTGAACCTCGCAATCAAGTGACCAGCGGCTGGGACAGCAGCCAGAGGGTCGTAATGGTGAAAATCGCCATGAGCGCCGTCAGCGCGTACTGACTCTTGACGGCCGCGCGGTGGGATCGTCCCAGGCGCACCGCGCACCGGTGCGCGGCCAGCACCCCCAGGATATGTCCCCCGACGATGATGACGATCTCGATAAACCACACCACAGCAGGCGAAGGGAAGAATCCCTGTAGCGCGCCGGCGGTGCCGAGCAGGTTCCATCCCTGGGCGAAGGGGTCCGATAGCCCCCTCAAGATGAGCGGGAAACCGGACAGCACGAGCGGTGCGTTGTGAGCCAGCACGTAGGCGACCCCGATCGGGATGAGCGACCATCCGAATCGCCGTGCCATGTCCGCGAACCCGACGTAGGTACCAATGAAGCGCCGCGCCACCCAGACCGTCGTAACGAATGGGAGAAGGAACAACAGCGAGAAGACACCCAGGGCGACCGAGTCGATCAGCACGTCGCTGGTGCCGCCGAGTCCCGTCGCGTTTCGAAACTCCGACCATCCGACCGTCTCCCGCACGTTGTCCAGGGTCGTAGATGCAAGCAACACGAACAGCGCCGCGTAAAGGCCGCGTGGCATCGGCCTCTCCTCGTCCAGACCCCGGATCCAACCCCTGTAGTAGAGACCGTCGACCCGCAACTCGAGTGGAGCCACCCGTTCGGCGAAGCCGAACAGGATCGCAAGCGGATCCACCGAGTTCCAGACATATCCGAGCGAAGAGCGCAGGCTCAGCACGAACACCGTGTACAACAGCAAGGCCGCGACGATCCAAAACGGATCGAATCCGACTCCCGAAACCAGCTCGAACCAGAACAGGAGGTAGATCGCCAGCGGCGCGAGCCACCACAGCGACTCCACGCGCCCTTGGAGCGAGGGGTTCACCCGACCCTCTTCGGTTCGGTAGAACCGCTCGAGCGTGGACCAGGGATCGATGCGCTCCCAGCTCCCCGCCAGCGCGACTCCCAGCGTCACGGTCCCGACGATCAGGCAGACCCAGAACAGCAATGAGGCGATACCAGAACCCCCATCGTCGCCGAACGCGCCCGAGGCCAGCGTCAGCACGAGCAGGAAGACGCCCCCCGCCACCAGGAGGCGCGTGGCAACGAGCGAAAAGGTCTCGCTCGCGATCCTCTTGGCGGGCCGCAGCTCCGCCGTATCTCGAACCAGCGCGCGCAGCAGGAACGAAGCCGCCACGGTCGCTGCCGCGCCGAGCAGATACAGCCACAGTGGGAGCGGCGATTGGTAAACCCGGCCCACTCCGTGAGCCAGGAGGATCTCGGTAGCCACTAGCCCGCGGTCTTAGCCCTCACTACGGCGGCGACCGCCACCAGTGCGACTCCCCCGAGCACCACGGGAATTACGGGGAAGCTGCTTTCTTCGGAATCCGAGGTGTTGGTCGCGTCGTTGCCCGCTGCAGAGGTGGGATCGTCGTTCTCGCCGGCTGCGGCAACCTCGCCGGTATCCGTTGGTTCCGGCGATGGCTCCCCGGCCGTCTCTTCGGAGTCACCATCGCAGTCGGCGGTACCCTGCACGGTGAACTTCCAGTCGTCCTCGGTCGGGTGACCGTCTACGGCCGAGACCGCTCGGTAGGCGGCCTTCCATTTGCCCGGCTGGGCATCGCCGATGGATGCTTTGAGGGTTTCACCGTCGATCGACACCTGACCCGTGACGTTCTGCCCGCAGCCGTCGGTTATCAACAATTGGGACTGCGGTACCGGCGCCTCCGAGAGGCTCACCGAGACTTCGCTGGGCATCGTCACGCGCGCATTCTGCTTGGGATCGGTCTTGATCTTGTCCCCGTGCGCCAGGGCCGCGGCTGCGCCGAAGCACAGGATGGCAATCGCCAATATGGTCGACATACCAACTCTTCTCATAACTCACCACGCTCTCCATCCTCGAGCGCGGGCGTCTTCGCCCGCGCGAAATCAGTGGACTGGAGAAGGAGGAGGACCTCGCTCGCGCGTGATCGAGACCAGAACGTGAGACATGACCCGAACGGAGTGCGGCTGCAACCGCAATGCGACGGGCTGCTCTGCCACCGGCCGGCGTCGCCGCGCGAGAGTGGCTCCGGCCCTGCGCGCCAGTATCAACAGGGCGCAGCCCAGCGCGGCGGTGAGGAACAGCAGCGGGAAGGCAAGCCAGAAGGCGCGCTCCTGGAAGAGGAGGCTTAGCTGCTCGGGCCCCTGTACGGCTCGTTCGAGCGACTCGAGGGCCGCGAAGGCGAGTCCCTGAATGACGAAGAGACGAAGCCAGGTGAAGAAGGGCGGGCGGGGTGAGTCGGAGCGGCGGCTTCCGAAGGCCATCTCGACTCCAATCCCGACGATGAGACCGGCGAGGCCCAGGAGAAGCGCGAGGTCCCAGTAACCGTGACTCGACGACTCGAGCGGGTGATGTTGGCCCGCGGGAGGCGCGTGGGCCAGGCGGTAGGCCAGGGTGTGGGAACCGACGACACCGGCGGCGCCGATGGCCGCGGTGGCTAGTCGGGCAAATCCGTTGCTATTCACAAGTTCTCACTATAGGGGAACTGGGTCATCGGGCGATCGAACCCTCCACCCTCCCACGGGCGAACGCTACCGCCGGCCACCCAGCGGGAAGGCCTCGAGGACCTCGTAGGAGGCCCCCTTAGGGTGAAGACGACTACGGTACAGAGCCAGGTGACCAACGTCGAACGAGGCCTCCGGCAGCTCTACTTCGTTCAGTACCCCCTGGATGGATGCCGGCGGTTTGAACCGAGCGAGTGTCAGGTGGGGGGTGAACGCCCTCTTCTCGGCCTCGAATCCCAGGGGCTCGAGGGACGAGTCGAGCGCCGTGGCGAGGGCGGTGAGCAGGGCGCGTGGGTCTCTTAGACCCAGCCACAGGACGCGCGCCCGCCGCTGCGAGGGGAAGGCTCCGAGTCCCTCCAGGGTGACCACCCCGGCCTCGTGCGCACCGGCCACGCCGCCCACCGCCTCGTCGATGGGATCGCGGGCTTCCGCATCGACCCAGCCCAGGAACTTGAGCGTCAGGTGTTGGTTGGCGGGCTTCGTCCAGCGCGCCGAGCCCAGGTCGTCCCTCGACCGAAGGGGCGCCAGCGCTCGGTTCACGCTATCCAGGAGTTCCGGGGGAACGTCCGCCGCGACGAACAGCCTGAGACGCTCGCTCCTTCCCCCCACCCTCCCCGCTCGCTCGCGCTCGCTCATGGGCCCGAGGAATCGAGGATCATGCGGCGCGCCAGGTCCAGCGCCGAGTTGACGGCGATGACGCGCATGTTGGCACGGTTTCCATAGCCCCGAACGTAGCGGGCCTCGGTCCGCCCTTCGACGCAGGCGCCCACGAAGATGGTTCCGGGCGGCTTCCCCTCCTGTTCCGCGGGTCCGGCGACGCCGGTGGTCGACACGCCCACGTTGGCGCCGTACACCCTTGCCGCGCCCTCGGCGAGGGCCGCGGCGCACTCCGCGCTGACCGCGCCGTGCCGTTCGAG
>JBOGWW010000035.1:0-1522 GCA_050693655.1 Actinomycetota bacterium
CCTCATGCCCTTGCCGTGGAAGCCCACTGCGTCGGCGTGTCCCGCGTAGATGACGTAGACCGCGTAGTAGCGAAAGAGCGTGCCCACTGCCTTGAAAGCAAGCGCCCACACGAGAAGCCGGAACAGGCGCGGGTCGTTCTCCCGCCTCGCCACGCGGGCCAAGAGCGGCAACGTCACGGCGATCAGCAGCGGTCCGATCACGAGAGCGGCCCAGACGTCGTATCCAATCGAGCCTGCAAGGACGCCGACCAACGCTGCGTATGCAGCGGTAAGAGACAGCCCTACTTTCGTGATGAGAGCTGCGCTCGGTGCTCCCGTGCGAGTAGAGACAACGCTCGCCACTAAAAGACCTCCAGGTCCCCGAGAGTGAGTGCCCAGGAACGAAGATGGGCCGGATCCGGTTGGTCTGCCGTTCGAAGTCGGTTGACCATGAACGGCAGGCCGGCGGGGGAGCGAACGAATCCCAGCCGAGTGGACACCTTTTTCTGGACGGTTCCGGTAGGGAAGTGCCCTGTGAGATGGTCCACCCCGGCCGCCCGAACGACCTCTCCGAGCAGGCGGCGGGCGGTCCTTCCATCACCGGGGCGGCAGATGAGCTCGGACACGGTGCTCTCCCACAGCCGCCCCCGGCTTCTGACCCGAAAGAAGGCAAGCCCCGCAAGGCGCCCTGCGAGATGGTGACGACCCACCCGATAATCGAGGCCGGGGGCCGAGGCATAACGCCACCTTAGGTAGTCCACCGTCCGAGGCGTGGCGAGACGCTCGCCGTGATTCGAGCTCTCTCTCAGGAGACATACGAGGGCGCCCTCGTCCTCGAAAGCCGCTCCCGCCGGTAGCGCGTAGACCCGAGGATGCGGACGTCGAGGCGGTCCCTGTTCTCTGAACGACCGTGCGCCGCGAGCGAATCGAATCGGGTGACGGACTCTGACGTCGATGGGAACGTCGCCGGCGCGCGTCCATCCCATCTTCAGGTAGCCGGGCCCGCTCTTCCCGTTGGGCGTGTTGAAGATGAGATCCACGTCACCGCTGAGCTCCTCCATCGCCCGGCTCGTCAGCGCGGAGAAGATGCCGCGCCCCTGGTGATCGGGATGGGTGGCGGTGTCGACTGCCCTGGCGGCGCTCACCTCTACGTCACCGGCCCGGAGTCGCCAGCGCATGAACGACCGGAAGCCCACGACACGCTCGTCCTCCACCGCCACGAGCATGAAGGAGCGTCCGAAGGGGTTATCGATGTGCTTCCAGCGAAAGAACGCTCTCGAGCGCTCCCCCGTGGGACCGTCGCCCAGCGAAGTAGCCAGCAGGGTGATCACCTCGTCCTCGTCCCCGTCCCTGTAGCCTCGCAGCTCGTAGGCCCCGGCGAGGTTCGACTGACGCATCATCTCAGCAACTCTCGATAAGCCCGCTCCATGTAAGTGGTCGCCGAGCGAATGTCGAAATCGGTGGAGCGTCGTCTGGCTGCCTCGCCCATGCGCGCGCGGAGCTCCGGGCGCGCGATCAGATCGAGGATGCCCGTGGCCAGAGC
>JBOGWW010000036.1:0-5108 GCA_050693655.1 Actinomycetota bacterium
TGGTCATAGACCGCAACAACGTCTTCTACGTTCATTTCGTTTCCCTCCAACAACAATCCTGGCTCGCCATTCTGTCGACAAAGAGCTTGACACGCGGCCCGATGCCAAGGGTCAGTGCGCCTCCATACCCCTATAGGGAGGGGCGAAGGGTTCGCGCACTGTCACGATGCTCGTCACGAACTAGCAGGTCAGAACTTGTGTGGACCCGACCGGGATCGAACCGGTTACCTCCGCCATGCCATGGCGGCACTCTACCAAGTGAGCTACGGGCCCCAGAGGGAACATCGATGCTAGCAGAGGCGGTCTTTAGCGATCGCCTGAGACCGTAATAGGCCGGCAGCTCAGGTGATGTCCTTGCGCTCCGTCACGAGACTGCCCACCGAGAGCAGAGCCAGGCACCAGGCAACCACAACCGCGGCGGCGGCCCACAGCGACAGCGTGGCACCGACGTTCGGTGAGCCCGCCAGGATGGACGCGGCTCCGCCGACCAGGAAGCGGCCCTCCTCGGGAAAGAAGTTGAAGAGCAGCGGCTCGGCGATCAGTTGCTCCACCAAGGTGGCGATCAGAGCCGCGACCTGATTCGGGATCACGGCGCCGACTCCGACCCCTAGGGTGCCGAACAGCGCGCAGGCTGCGATCATTCCGCCAAACAACGTGACGAGGTCACCCGCGCGAAGCACGATCTCAATGCCCTTGATCGAGAGGCCCACGTAGGCGATCAGCGCCGCCAGCAGCGAGGACACGACCCCCAGGAAGAGTCCCCCGAGCGCATAGGCAACCGCCTTGGCCACGACCACGCGCCACCGTGGCGGAGCGGCGAGGAAGGTCGGCGTGATGGTGCCCTGCTTGTACTCGCCGGCCATTCCGATGATGCCCAGCACCAGGGCAAAGATGGTGTTGAACCCGGCCGAACCGAACAGACCGCGCTGCGAGGCCTCGTCGCGCAGCGTGAAACCCGTCTCCGGCCCCGCGAACACCAGGCTCAGGATCGCTCCAAGTGCAGTGAGACCCAGCAATGCCAGAGTCAGCGCCCACCAAAGCCGGGTGGTGCGCAGCTTGAGGAACTCCGTTCCGATGAGATGAATCACGACGTCCCCGGATCCTGCGAAGCTAGTTCGGTCGAGACCGTCATCTGGAGAAAGACGTCTTCGAGACTGAGGGCTTCGCTTGCGAGCTCGTGCAGCACGATGCCCTCGCGCGCCGCCAGCTCCCCGATTTCGGGACTGGTCGCATCGGGAACCAGAAGGAAGTCGGGTTCGAGTCGCTGCGGGACGCTGCCGGAGGCTCGCAGCAACGACTCCAGTCGCTCCGCGTGGGGGGTGCGAACCCGTACGGCGCCGGTCGCGCTGCCGGTCAGCTCCTCGAGTGGAGCATGCGCGATGAGCCGGCCTCTGCCGATTACGATCACATCGTCGACCGTCTGCGACATCTCGGCGAGCACGTGACTCGAAACCAGCACGGTCCGGCCCTCTCCCGCGAGCGCGCGGAGAAACCGTCGCAGCCAACGGATCCCCTCGGGATCGAGGCCGTTGGCGGGCTCGTCCAGGATCAGGACCTCGGGATCGCCCAGCAGTGCGGCGGCGATGCCGAGCCGTTGCCTCATGCCGAGCGAGTAGCCGCCCACGCGCTTGCCCGCAAACGCCGACAGACCCACCAGTGCCAGCATCTCCTCGATGCGGCCGCGCTCCAGGCGGCCTGCGCTTGCCACGACGCGGAGGTGATTGCGCGCGGTGCGCCCCGGATGGAAGTTGGCCCCCTCGAGCACCGCACCGACCTTGCGGGTGGGGTGGACCAGGCTTCGATAGAACCGACCGTCGATGGTCGCGCGACCCGCGGTGGCCGACACCAGGCCCAGAAGGATTCTCAGAGTCGTCGTCTTCCCCGCACCGTTGGGTCCCAGAAATCCGGTAACCGAACCCGCGCGCGCCGCGAAGCTGAGATCGTCGACCGCCAGGGTCGACCCGAACTGCTTGCGCAGCCCCTCGACTACGATCTTGCTCTCGGACATCGGGTCACCCTAAGGCTCCGTGCTCACCAGTGCCGTGAGCGCGAGCCATCTAGAAAAATCGCCGCAGGGGCCGCTCGGAAGCCGAGCCGGGGACCATTTCACCTCGTTGGGCGCCGGGTTTGCCCCTTGGAAGCGGACCTAGCTCGGGGGCGGATTGCCTCCGCTCTCGCGCCTCCGGCCCCCTCGCCTGCGGCGACGGGACCGTCGTTTCCTCGAGGGGGCCTTCTCCCTTTGAGCCGTGGCTGCGTCGCCCTCGCCCACCCGTGGGGGCGCCGGAGCCTTCTCACGCTTCGGCTTGCCGTTCGCATCCCCGGCCCCGTTGTTGTCGGCGGAGTCCGAAGGCCTGTGGCTCCGGCCGGAGGTATCCCGTTCCGAAGCGACCTTGACCATCAGGCGGTACTCCTGGGGACTTTGCGGTACGCCCATCTCGGACTGGAGCGAGCCGATGATGTCCTCGAGCCGCCGGTCGTCGGGCGGCAGCATCAGAGCTTCCGGGCGCCTGCGTTGGGGGGCGCGCACGATGTCCTCGGAAGACTTGGCGGGAGTAGACGAGCGCTCGCCACCACCACGCGAGCGCCGCTTGGCTCTGCGCCGGCGGTGCCGCGACCCTCCTTCGGCTTTTGGCTGCTGGGTCTGTGAGGGTTCCCCTTGCGAGGCCTGCGGCGCGGACTCCTGCTGTTGGGGCTGAGGCTTCCTACCCTGCCCGCCGCGTCCTCGCCTCCTACGGCGCCTCCGCCGTGGCTGCTGGCTCATCGGTATCGGTTCCATCCTCTCGGTGGTCCAACTCGAGAATCGGCGCGTCCGCCCACAGCCGCTCGAGGTCGTAGTACTCGCGCTCGTCCCGCTGAAACACGTGCACGAGGAAGTCCACGTAGTCGAGGATCACCCAACGTGCGTCCCGGTGCCCCTCGCGGCGCAACGGCTTGATGTCCCGCTCTTCGCGGAGACGACGCTCGATGGCATCGGCGATGGTGTGGACCTGACGCTCGGATTTACCGCTGCAGATTACGAAGTGGTCGGTGATGGCGAGTGCCCTGGAGACGTCCAGGACGACGATCCGCTCGGCCTTCTTGTCGGCGGCCGCTGCGACGGCGGCTTCGAGGTGCTGTGAGGCCTCAGTCGCTATCTGCTTCAGTTGCGTCAATGAAATCCTTCCCAACGACGATCGTGAGGTCCACGATACCCTGCTGCTGGACCGAGACCTGTATGTCTCCGACGCCCAGAAGCTCCCGGGCTCGCTCCCCCGCCACCTGAGCCTCGGGCGTGGAGTCGTAGACAAGGAGGCGGGTGTCCCCGTAGTCCAGGCGGTCGGCGTTGCCCGACAGCACGACCTTGAAGCCCCTTCCCACGAGCTTCTCGGCGACCTCCTGAGCGGCCGACGGATCCGCGTTGCCGTTGAGGATCTGTACCCGAACCTGATCCCCTCTGGAGGAACTGCCGAAGGTGTCCTCCACGAACGAGTGAATCTCCGCATCGTCGATCGAGTAGAGCTCGGTCTCTCCTACCACCTCTTCCTCGACCGGCAGCGACGCTATGGACACGTCCTCCATGGGGAGGGACACGAGCTCGGTGAAGAACGACACCTGGTCGGCGGAGGGAGAGTCCGATGAGTCCAGCGCTCCGGCGGCGCCTTCCAGCGCCGCACCCAGGGCATCGGGATCGGCGGAGTGGGTCTCGAGGAAGGCCTGCCAGAAGACGAGGTGTCGCGCACCCAACTCGGTCTCGTCACTCTCCAGTCCGATCTCATACAGCAGGTCGACCTGGAAACGAGGCGGGAGAGTCTGCTCGCCGGCATCGAATAGGACCTGAGCCGCATCCGCTCCCGCGGACACGCGTACTTCCTGTGGCACGTTGACCGTGAGGTCTCCGGTCTGCCGGAACAAGGCGTCCGCATCGCCGGACGGCAGCTCGATGAAGTGATCGACCGGCACCCCGAGCATGTTCTCGATGCTCAAAGAGACAAGCGAGACGCCACCCGCTCCCAGAGCCTCACCGATGCCCTGCAGACCCAGTCCGGGAACCTCGTAAGCGGTGTGTGCGGGAAGGTAGGCGATCGAGGCCTTCCCGTTGTCATCGAGCCCGATGAGGGTCATCCAGCGCGCCTGTGGCGCACCGTCGGTGGAGTCGGTGCCCAGGATCAGATAGGTGGTCAGATCGCCGAGGGAGCCGGCGGCCGCTCGACTCGGTTCGCTGTCGCCGTCATTTCCCCGGTTCACCACCGCGTTCGTCCCCGCGACGATGCCCACCACCAGCAGGATCAATGCTCCCGCGAGGAGGGCGACGCTTCCGCCCGCCAGGGAACGCTTGCGGAAGGTCCGGCGGCGCCGCGACAGGGCGGATCTTCGGGGCCCCACGCTTCGACGTCCTCGGGACGCCGGTGAAGCGGGCGGCTTGCGCCTGGATCTACGGCCTGCGCGGTGACGACCCGCGCTGTGACGGCCTCGGCGCTCAGCCACCGGTTCCCCTCTCGCCCTGGTAGAGCCCCTGCTCGGCGATGTAGACGGCGACCGGCGGCGCCACGAGATAGTCGATCGGGAGGCTATTGCGGACTCGGTTCCGGATCTCGGTCGACGAAACGCTCACCTCCGGCATCTCGACCACATGGATCTTGGGCCAGCCCGGTTGGGGGTCGAGCTTGGCCAGATCGATGCCCGCCCGGGAGACGGCGACGACCTCCGCCAGCTCCGCCAAGCGGTCGAGCTTCTCCCAGGTGCCCATGCCCAGGACCGTGTCGGCTCCCGCGATGAAGAGCAACTCGACCTCGCCGTCGTAGAAGTCGCTGAGCGTCTCCATGGTGTCCGCCGTATAGGTCGGCCCTGCCCGGTCGATCTCGACCCGCGAGACCTCGAAGCGGGCGTGCGAAGCGGTCGCCAGCACCGTCATGAGGTGGCGGTCCTCGGCCGGAGCGACGGTGTGCTTCTGCCATGGGTCACCCGCCGGCACGAACATGACTCGTTCGAGGTCCAGGTGGTGCAGGACCTCAGATGCCGCGACGAGATGCCCCTGGTGGGGGGGATCAAATGTGCCTCCCATGACGCCAAGACGCTTCACAGCCCTCTAGTCAACCCGAAACGGGACAGAAAGAAACGGATAGCAACTC
>JBOGWW010000037.1:0-9329 GCA_050693655.1 Actinomycetota bacterium
CGGAGCGCTGCGGTCGACGCGCTCGGAGCGCTCGAGATCAAACACGGCTCCGAGCGGACGCTCCTCGAACTGCATTCCAAGGCCCACGCACTGGGCTCGCTTGCCGGCGACGTCGACGCCGTTGAACAGGGCATCAAGTCGGGCGAGGAGACGGTCGAGGGCCTGCGCCGGACGGTATCCAAGGCCCAGACCCTCCAGGAGCGGGCTCATGAGGCGGTCGTCCAAGCCGAAGCGCAGAGGGCCGAGGTCGAGGTCGCGCACCGCGCCCATGCCCTCAGGGCCGAGCTGAAGATCGGCGAAGCTTGCCCCGTCTGCGAGCAAGCCGTGGCCGTCCTACCGACCGGCGAGCTGGCGGCGGGAATCACCGAGATGAAGGACGCCGAGCGAACCGCGAAGGAGGCCCACAAGCGCGCCGCGACCGCCGTGACCGAAGCGCAACTGGTACTGACGCGCGCGGAGACCGAGCTCGAGGGCCAGGTCACCCACCTCGATGGGATCAAAGAACGCCTCACGGCGACGCGTGCCGAGGTTGACGAGATGCTCGGCGAAAGCGACGACCCGCTGGGCGAGATAGATGCGCGACTCGAGGCCCTGACCGCCGCACGCACCGAGGTCGAGGCCGCCCGGGAGAGCTTCGAGGCGGTGCAGGCCGAGATTCGGGGCCACGAGGCGCTCGAGAATCAGTTCGCCGCGGCGCGTCGCAAAGTGGCCGCAAAGCTCATCGAGGTTTGCGCAACCGTAGAGGTAGATCCACCGGGCATCGAGGATCCAGTCGTTGCGCTCGCCGGTGTTGCTCTGCGCGCTGCGGAGGAGCTCGAGGTTCGCCTGCGGACGGCGCGCTCGGCGTTCGAAGAGGCACTGGACGCAGAGGAGGCCAGCGGAAGGGGTCTGCGATCGCTCCGGCTCGAGCTAGAGCTCCAGGACGGGGCAACCATCGCGCATGCTATGGCCCGGGCCAGGTCCGATGCCGACGTCGCCGCGGAGCAGATCGCCGAACTCGAAGCCAAGGCTGCGCGTGAGGCCGAGCTTGATCAGCTCGAGGCAGGCCTCCAGATTCGACAGAGCAACTTCCGGCAGCTCTACACGGACTTTGGACCCAGGGGGTTCATCTCGTTCCTACTCGAGGAGAAGACACACCTGCTGATGGAGCTGGGGTCCGAGCGTCTGCGAGCGATGACCGATCGCTACAGGCTCGAGGTGGACGACAAGTCGGAGCTAAATGTCGTCGACGAGCTGGATGGCGAGAAGAGGCGAACCGCCGACACGCTGTCGGGAGGAGAGACCTTCCTGGCCTCACTGGCGCTTGCGCTGGCGCTCGCCGAGCTGGTCACTCGTTCGGGGGGCCGACTGCAATCCTTCTTCCTGGACGAGGGGTTCGGATCGCTCGACCCCGAGTCGTTCGATCTGGCAATGGAGGGCATCGAGCGGATCGTCACCGAGGACCGGCTCATAGCCCTCGTGTCTCACGTTCCCGCGCTCGCGCTGCGGGTCGAAGACCGCATCGAGCTAGAGAAGGGCCCGGACGGGATGTCCGTCGTGCTCGGCCCGCGGCTCGGGTAACCTCCGAGAGTGAACGCGAAACTCTTCGAAGCGCGCGCCCAGCGCCTGTCCGACGCGACGGTCGTCGCGATCTTCAGGATGCAGGAGCCCCAGCACGCGGTCGAGGGTGCCGGGGCGGCGGTCCGGGGCGGATTCGAGGCCGTCGAGATCACCATGAACTCGCCGGGAGCGACCGACGCCCTGGTGGAGGTGGCCGGGCGGATCGACGCCCTGGTCGGAGCCGGCACGGTCGTCGTGGCCGAGCAGGTGAAGGAGGCCTACGACGCGGGGGCCGAGTTCATTGTCACCCCGGTGGTGGTTCCCGAGGTGCTCGAGGCGGCGCACGGCCTGAGCCTTCCCATCATCATGGGCGCGGCCTCGCCGACCGAGATCTTCAACGCTCACAAGGCCGGAGCCGACTGGGTCAAGGTCTTTCCCGCCGAGGCCCTCGGAGGTCCCGACTACATCGAGTACGTGCTCGGGCCCCTCGACGACATTTCTTTGATGGTCACGGGCGGGCTGACGCCGGAGAACTATCTCGGTTACCTCGATGCGGGGGCCGAGCTCGTCGGCTTCACCGGTTCGGTCTTCAGCCCCGACGCCGCCGCCCAGGGCCGCTACGACGAGTTCGAACGCAGAGCCATCGGCGTCGTTCGCCGGCTCGACGAGTACCTCACCGACGACGACAAGTAGCAGGGCGGCCGCGCGGCCCCTGCTGGAGTCCTACCTGGCCGGCTCCGGCGACGCCTTCGAGTGGGAACGCGTGCGCGACGACTTCATCTACGTGCGCATCCGGGTGCCGAACCTCTACTCGGGCTGGCTGCCCGTCGAGATCGAGATCGGCGAGCGCACCCTTCGCATGGTGGCCGGTTTCTCGGTGCGGCCGCAGACGAACGAGGCGGAGGCGTACCGCTACCTGCTGACGCTCAACATGAAGGCGCCGGGCTTCTCTTTCGGCCTCGACGCCGAGAACCGCATCTGCCTCGTGGGGCGGATACCGCTCGACGACCTGGACGCCCGTGCCCTGGACGCCGCCTTCGGCCGCATCGTAGAGATCACCGAGAGCGCGGTACGGGGCTACCTCCAACTGAGCTTCCGCAGGGCCTGACTGAGTCACGAAAGCGAAAGTGATCTTCCTGTAAACTCTGGGCCGCCGGAGGACCGGCGCGCCGGGATGACTCGTTGCTGGCAGCACGGGCGGGCGCAACAAGGGGGGTGTGCGATGAAGAGGCATCTGGGCCTGGCGCTCGTGGTCGCGCTCGCGCTGTTGGCGACGCTACCCATAACGGGTAGCGGGGGTGCGACGAGCGCGTCCGCGACCGCTCAGCAATGCGTTCCGGACCCGAGTCAGAGGCTCCCCGAGGTGCCGAGCCCCGAAGAAGAGTTCGGGTTCCCCCTGGGGATCGGCCAGACCCAACTCGTGACCACCGACCAAAGCGACGCGTACGTCGCCAAGGTCGACGCCTCCTCCGACCGAGTGATTTCGGCCTCGATGGGAAACACGGCCTCGACGGGACGCCCGCTCAAGTACGCGATCGTGTCGAGCGAGGAGAACATGGACCGCCTCGACAAGATCGTGGACCTGATCCAGTCGCTGCGCGATCCGAGAGAGGTCAAGCAGAAGCTCGCCGACAAGATCGCGGAGGACACCCCCACGATCGTGTGGGACTCGGCCAACATCCACGGTGGCGAGAAGAGCGGTCTCGACGCCTCCCTACAGGTGCTGTACGAGCTCGCGTCGCGCACCGACTGCGAGGTCTCCGCCGTCAACGACAACGTCGTGACCGTGATTCAGCCGAGTCAGAATCCCGACGGGCGCGACGACAACCGCCGTCAAAACGATTACGGCTTCGACCTGAACCGGGACTGGTTCGCCCGCACCCAGGTCGAGACCGACGTCAAGCTCGACGTGGTCGAGGAATATCCGCCGCAGGTCTTCATGGACGTCCACGAGATGGGCGGCAGGCAGTACTTCTTCCCGCCGAACGCGGACCCGATCCACCACGAGATCGCGGACGAATCGGTGACGTGGATCAACGAGATCGGCGAGGCCAACAAGGCGGGATTCAACTACAACGGCGCCTGCGGCCCGGGCGTCACGACCGAGTGCTACTTCAACTACGACATCTACGACCTCTACTTCATGGGCTACGGAGACACCGTCCCCTCGACGGCCTACGGCGCCGCCGGCATGACTTACGAGAAGGGGAGCTCGTCGCCCATCCCGCTGCGCGTGGACCAGCAGCTGCGCACCCAGTGGGCGACCATCGGCTGGGCGTCGGACAACCGCGAGCGCCTGCTGCGCGACTACCACGGGATCTACAAGGACGCCCTCGTCCAGGGTGAGCAGGGTCTGCTCGAGCCGAACGAGGTCCTGCAGCCGGGCAACGAGGTGCAGTTCGAGGTTCCCGACATCAAGATTCGTTCGTACTTCCTGCTGTCGGATCGCAACCTCGGCGACGTTCGCAAGATGGTCGAGCGCCTCCGCTCGTTCGACGTCGAGGTTTACCGTACGAACAAGCAGACTACGGTTCCGAACGCCCGCCTCATGGGCGGCGACTCCGCCTCCAACGTGGTCGTGCCCAGGGGCTCCTACTGGATTCCCATGGCGCAACCGCAGAAGCACTGGATTCAGGCGATCATGGGCGAGGACGGCTACGCGCCCTTTGCGTACTTCTACGACGTCTCGTCGTGGAGCAATCCTCTGCTGATGGGTATCAACACCGTGTTCACGGGCGACGACCTCAAACCCGCATCGACCCCGGTCAAGAAGCCCGATGGTGGCGCCCCGAAGACCAAGGGTCGGAACAAGGTGTACAGCTACCCACTCGACTCTTCGCAGGCCGCGGCGCTGACCTTCATGCTGCTCGGCGAGGGCTACGAGTTGTATCGAGACCTGGCGCTCAACGAGGTGTCGTTCGAACCAAGGGGCGACTCCCGGGTTCTGGACGAGTTCGCAACGACCTACGGCATCGATGTCGAGGCGGCCAATGGTGTAACGCGAGGAACCCCACTCCACATGCCGTCCATCGGACTGTTCGAGGGCTCGGGCGTATCCTTCGCCGGGTCTCACGGCGAAGCGCGCTACATCTTCGAGCAGCGCTGGGGCACCTCGGCCGCGCCCGTCACCGCCACCGACATCAACACCAACTCGGCCGCGCTTCAGGCGCTCGACGTGCTCGTCGTGCCGGATGGATCCAGCTCCACCGGCGGTCTGACGGCAGTGGGCCTGACGAATCTCAGGCAGTGGGTCTCGGACGGTGGTATCTACATCGGCCTGAGGCGCCAGGGCACGCGCATGGCCCGCAACGCGTTGTTGACGTCGACCACGGAGATGGCCCCGCCACCTGGCTACATCGTTCCCGGTGCCCACTTCCGGGTGAACACCAGCGACGGCAGCCCCGTCGGCCTCGGGCGACCGGTGGAGGACTTCCAGTTCAACAACCTAGACCCGATCCTCAGTTTCTCGACAACCGGAATCAACGTCCAGACCTATCCGACCGGAGCGCGTTTCTGGCACAACGGTTTCACGGAGAACGAAAGCGCGCTCGAGGGAACGGCCACCGTGGTGGACGAGCCCGTGGGCTCCGGACATGCGGTGCTGTTCTCCTACAACGCACTCTTCCGTGCCTACGAGGAGAGCGGGGAGCATCTGTTCGCAAACGCCGTGTTGTATCCCTCCTCCGCGCCCGAAGCTGCCGGGGTGACCAACCTGCGGAGCGCGGCGGGCCGAAGTGAGGCACGGACCGCGGACGCAGCCGCAGTCGAAGCGAACCTCGGTGGCGACTGGCGACCGATCCAGATCGCGGTCGCGCGCGCCGACGCCGCACAGGCGGCGCAGATCGTGAGCGAGTTCGCAGCCGCGAAAGTCCGGAGCGCGGGCAGGACCACCTACATCGAGATCGCCAACCGGAGAGGACTGGCCGCCGACGAACATCCCTACGCTCGGGATATCATCGAGGCGCTCTACGACGCCGGCGTCGACATAAGGGCGGCGGTGCTCTGATCGCCGGCACTCTGGCGAAGAGTATGGAGGGGGCCGGGTTCATCCCGGCCCCCTTTCTTTTTCCAGCTCCGTTGGGCTCGCTCGACTAGCATCGTCCGATGAAAGGGGCCGTCATTCGGTACCGGCGAGGCACCGCGTCGGACACGCAGGCGGCGTTCGCTCTCTTTCGGCGCGCGTTAAACGACTACATGGTGCGAATGGGGATGCCCGCGGGTGCGGGGGAAACGACCGAGGACGCCTGGACGCAATGGCAATCGATGTACGGACATCTCGAGAGAACTGCGGCCGAGTTCTGGGTGGCGGAGAACGACGAGGGACGGATGGCCGGATTCGCCCGTTCGACCGAGCGCGATGGACTGATGGAGCTGACCGAGTTCTTCGTCGATCCCGAGATCCAAGCCAGCGGCGTCGGAAGGGGCTTGCTCCAGAAGGCTTTTCCACCCGGGCGAGGGCCGGACAGATCCATCATCGCGACGATGGACGCCACGGCCGTCGGCCTCTATCTCCGCTTCGGGGTGTCGGTTCAGTCTCTGGGTCTCTACCTGTGGAAGGCGCCGGAGGCGACGTCCGCGAACTCCGACCTGAGGTTCGAACCGGCGGTCCCGGGAAACTCCGACGAGGAGATCCTTTCGCTCGAGAAGCAGGTTCTCGGACATCGCCGCAGCGAAGACATTTCGTGGCTTCTGGGCGACCGGCCCGCGGTGATCTACCGACGAGGGGGCCTGGCGGCCGGCTACGGCTTCGAGAGCAATGCGCGCGGACAGATCGGTCCGATTGCGGCGCTGGCGGCCTCCGACATGCCGGCGGCGCTCGCCCATATGGAGAACGCGGCCTTCGAGATGGGTTTGCAGGAGATCGGACTGACCGTACCCGAGGTCAATCGCACGGCCGTGGGCTGGCTCCTGCGGCACGGCTGGAGAATCTTTCCCTTCTACACGCTCCTCATGGCGAGCGGCCCGTTCATGAAGCTGGATCGCTACGTCCTGTGCGAGCCGGTGGCGATCCTCTAGGCCTTAGGGAACGGAAGCGAGTAGTTCGGCGACCGACTTCTCGATGCCCTCGGCCAGCTCGGCGATGTCCTCGGTCGTCTCGAAATCCCCGAGGAGGCCGAAGCCGACCGCGCCGTTGTAGCTCAACAGCGCGACGCCGAGGGTCGTGTTGCCCGACAGCGGAAGGACGGGGTAGACCTCGAGCATCTCGCGCCCGAGCGTGTAGAGAGGGATCTGAGGGCCGGGCACGTTCGTTACGACCAGGTTGAAAGCGCGCTGGCGTGCCACCACGCGCGAGGCCTGCGCGACGATCGTGGGTGGAGCGAACTCACCCAGCGTCGTGAGGACTTGAGCGCCGACCGCTTGCCCCGAGTCCTTCAGTTCGATCATGGCCTCGGAGATGATCTGCAGTCGCTCCAACGGATCGGGCTCGTAGACGGGAAGCGTGGCCCACACGTTGGCCACCAGGTTGCCGAGAGATCCCCGCTGATCGCCAGTTCGCACCGATATCGGCACCATGGCGCGCAACTCGAGATCGTCGACGCGTTCGCCGCGGCCCTGCAGGAGACGGCGAAGCCCGCCCGAGACCACCGTCAGCACGACGTCGTTGACGGTCCCACCGAAGGCGTTCTTGATGCGTTTCAGGTCGCCGAGCTGCACGGAGACGGTTTCGAAGCGCCGGTGCGGGCCGATCGGGCGATTGAGCGAGGAGGGGGGAGCCGCGAAGCCGCTGCCCATCCACTCACCGATGGCACGGACGGAATCCAGCAATCGGCCGGGAAGCGTGGCGGGGTCGCTTGCCGCGCTCTGCACGGAGCGCACGACCTCGGCCGGCGAGGTCAGTCGCTCGCGCAGCGCCTCGACCATGAGTTGGTCCGCGCCCGGTTCGAGTGCCGGCCGCCAGTCGTCTCGCTCGATCGTTGGTGGCTCGACGGAAGGATCCAGGAGCACCGACATGATGTCGGTTCCCGAGATGCCGTCGACGAGACTGTGGTGCGTCTTGGAGATGAGCGCGAAGCGATTGCCGGCGAGGCCCTCGGCGAACCAGATCTCCCACAACGGCTTGGCGCGGTCGAGCTGCTGGCTCATGATCCTGGCCACCAGCCGGTTCAGTTTGTCGCGCGAGCCGGGGGCCGGCAATGCGGTGTGTCGCACGTGGTACTCGAGGTTGAAATGAGGGTCGTCGACCCATATCGGCCGGCCGAGCCCCAGGGGAACGGTCGCGAGCTTCTGGCGGAAGCGGGGAACGTACTGGAGCCGCTCCTCGATCATCCGAAGCACGTCGTCGTAGTCGGGCGGCTCGCCCTCGAATAGGGCTATGCCACCCACGTGCATGTGGGCATTCGGCCCCTCGAGGTGAAGGAACATCTCGTCCAGTACGCCGAGGCGCTCATGGGAAGACATCCCTTTGATACTCCCACGCCCCCTGCCGCCGAATCCACGAAGGAAGGAAAACTCGTCAAGGTGTGACGTGCGTCACATCCCGAACGCCGTTCGGCCACTTACATGAAGGTCATGAAGAGACTATTCGTCAACGTGCTGGCATTGACCGTGTTCGCGGTGTCGCTCGCTCCTCCGATGACTGTTCCCGCCGAAGCGCACGGTCGCCGCGGCACCAAGCAGTGGTGTAGACACCATCGAACGAAATGCAAGAAGTGGGCGCGCAGCATTCAACCGAAAGGGCGACACGTTCGCATCACGGTCAGGGACGAAGAAAACCGGTTGCTTTTCGAACCGCTATCCCTACGTGCGGCTCAATGCTCATAGCAATGGCAGTTGGCACGCAAGTGGGCACGACTGGTAGGAGGTCGGACATGACTAGGAAGCGGGTCCTGGCGGCCGTGACGGTCGTGCTTCTCGCGCTCGTCGTCTACTTCATGTTCTGGTTCTTCACCCTCCGATAGAAGCCGGCACACGCCCTGGATCCTCCCCACTCGATGGGTTTGCGATCTGGCGACCGCTGGGCGGCACCCAGATAGCAGACCCGCTGAGACCGGTCCGGGATCGCTGCTCGGCGCCCCGGATTCCTCGGGGACTCCACGTGAATTCGGTCACCTGTGACGTGCGTCACAGTGCCGAACGCGCTCTTCGACTTGTATGGATCCATGCACGAACCCATGAGCTTCGAAGAGGATGACTACGACGATTGCTTCGACGAGTGGATCGGTTGTGTGGGGCCCGCTCGGTTCCAGCTTCTGCAGCCACTCAGGTCCGAGTTGCGGACGGCTGCGCCGCTCGATGTCGAGCGAGTCCGGTGGGCGACGGAACCACTGTCGTGGTTGATAGAGCGGGCCGCAGTGAGCGGCATTCCCGCCGAGGGACGGGGGGCTCGCCATGAATTCACTGAATTCATGGCCCTGGGCAACGCTCGTTTCGGCTGGGATCCGCAGCCGACCGCGCCCGACGGAGAACGCGGCTTCGGCGAGCTCCACGCCCTTCACCTCTTGGCGCTGGACATCGGCGCCATCGAGCATGCCGGCGCGCGCGACACCATCACTTGGGTGGGACGGGTCCTGCTGGGTCATCCCGCCAAACTTTGGCGCGCCGCCTCCCACGCCCTCATCTCGACCGGCGGCTTCTTCGCCGCTCAATGCGAACTGGTCCTGGCTTCCCTTCTCCAGCAGGCCGGTCTCGACGAAAACGAAGCGGGTCTTCGCCTCGGCGGAGCGATCATCGAGGCCGCGGGTGGCGAGGATTATCTCGAGCTCGTAGACGAAACGGGTAAGCCGCGCGGCGAAGCGGTCGTCGAACTGGTCGCCATCGGCATGCGGATGACGCGCGCGCTCGGGACGGCG
>JBOGWW010000038.1:0-20272 GCA_050693655.1 Actinomycetota bacterium
TTCAACGAGATCTTCTTCAACGACGTCAGGATCCCCAAGACCAGCATCGTCGGCGAGGCCAATGAAGGCTGGAGCGTGGCGATGACCACCCTGCTGCACGAACGGGGGACGCTGGGCTTCTCGTTGACCGCGCGCCTCGGGGTGCTGGTCGCCAAGCTGATCGCGCTCGCCGAGGAGACCGGAGCGAGCGGGGATCCCCTTATCCGTGATCGGATCGCGCAGCAGTGGATCGAACTCCAGGCCCTGAAGTTCACCAACTACCGGGCGCTGACCACGCTGATGAAGACCGGCGTGCCGGGGCCGGAGGGCTCGATCGCCAAGCTTCACTGGAGCGAGTCCAACCAGCGTCTCGGCAAGCTCGCGCTTGAGATTCTCGGGAGCCGGGCCCAGCTCGGCGGTCCGGACGGCGACTGGTCCGGTTTCTGGCAGTACCAGCAGCTTCGAAGCAGGGGCAACACCATCGAGGCGGGGACCTCGGAGATCCTCCGCAACATCGTCGCCGAGCGCGTGCTCGGACTCCCGAGGAGCAGGTAGCTCGTGGACTTCTCCTTTACCGAAGAGCAGGAGATGTTGCGCGCCCAGGTCCGTTCCTTCCTGGAATCCGAGTTCACGCCCGAGCGCGTCGCCGAGCTAGCAGAATCGAAAGAGGGCTGGGACGAGGCGACGTGGACGACCATGGCCGAGCTCGGCTGGACCGGGCTGTCGGTTGCCGGAGAACTGGGCGGCGCGGCTATGAGCTTCTTGGAAGAAGCCGTGCTGTTCGAAGAGCTCGGCTACGGCCTCTATCCGGGCCCGTACTTCGCCTCGATAGCCATGGCCCTCCCCGCGCTGCAGGGCGCGCCGGAGCTCCTCCGGTCGCTCGCGGAGGGCGGGGCGCGCGCCACCCTCGCCTGCGCGGAGCCGGACGGCGCTCGAAGTATCGAGGACACCGATCGCCTCACCACCTCGGCGGAACCGAACGGCGAACGGTGGACGGTCACGGGAATCAAGGAGCCCGTCGCCGACCTGGCGCTGGTTTCGCACGTCGTGGTGAGCGCGACGACGGACGCGGGGGCGGGACTCTGGCTCGTCGAGCCGCAGCCGCCGGCCGTGACGCCGTTGGAGACGGTGGACTCAACGCGGCGCATGGGACGGCTGGGGCTCGAGGCGCACCCTGCGAAGCTGCTGGTCGAGCCCGGTAATGCGGGAGCCGTGCTGGGCCACATTCGTGCCCGAGTAGACGCGGCGCTCGCGCTCGAGGCCGTCGGTGTGGCTCAGAGAGTGCTCGAGCTGGCGCGCGACTACGCGTCCGAACGCAAGCAGTTCGGCAAGGCCATCGGTTCCTATCAAGCGGTGTCCCACCAGCTCGCCGACACCTACATGAGCATCGAGCTCGCTCGTTCGCTTGCCTACTGGGCCGCGTGGTCGGTCGCGGAATCGGAGGGGACCGCGGATCGCGCCGCGGCGGCCGCCCGCGCGCTCGCGAGCGAGGCGGCGGTGGCCGCGTGCGAACGATCGATTCAGGTGCACGGGGGAATCGGGTTCACGTGGGAGCACGTTCTTCACCGTTACTACAAGAGGGCGCTGGGAATCGCGGTTTTCAACGGAACCCCGGCGAAGCGGCGCGCGGCCGTTGCCGCGAGTCTGCTGGGCGGATAGAGGCAATTTCGAGCGCGTTTGTACGGTTCGATCGATCCTTGCCGGGATATCCTTGGTTCCATATATGGGGGATAGCGCGGTAGGACTTCTGGATCGGCTGCCCGGACGTTTTCTACGCGAACGCGTGCACACGGAGGGCCGCTGGCGGATTCGGCTGGGCCGCGCGACCCGCGATGTCGTCGTGTCCCAAACCGGCGTCGTCGTAGAGCAACCTGCCGGCAAGGCCGATGCCGAGATCGAAACGGATCACGACACCTGGCGCGCCATGGATGCCGGTGAGATGTCGGGGATCGAGGCGTTCGTGGAGCGCAAGCTGAACGTGCGCGGGAGCATCGAGCGGGCCCTGCAGTTCGAGCCGATGTTCGACCGGCCCGACGGCGGCGGGATGCGCTACACGATCGAGGAAATCCCCATCGGCAACCGGCTCAAGATCTCGGCCCTCATCGCCGGACCCGAGGATGCAGAGCCGTTGCTGTTGATGCACGGATTGGGGGCCACCAAGGCCTCCTGGCTGACGGTCCTGCCGCAGCTCGCCTCACACTACCGCGTCATCGTCATCGACCTGCCCGGTTTCGGACGCTCCTCCAAGCCCATCGGACGTTACGACGCAGCTTGGTTCTGCGGTCACATCTGTCGTCTTCTCGACGGCTTGGAGGTCGAGCGATGCCATGTTGCGGGTAACTCCATGGGCGGCAAGATCGCAATGGAGCTGGCCATGCTCGACCCCGAAAGAGTCATCGACGTCATGTGTTTGTGCCCCGCCTCGGCGTTCAGCGACCGCCCGATGCTGAGGCTGGTTCAACTGCTGCGCCCCGAGCTTGGCGTGGCCGTCGGTTTCGTCCCTCGGTCGCGCGTTCGAAAGGCGATCGAGTCGTTGTTCTCGAACTCGGGTCTGCTCGATGGGGTTTGGATCGAGGCAGCCATCGACGACTTCACGCGGGTGTGGCGCAATCCGAAGGCACGCGGCGCCTTCTTCGCGGCGGCGCGCTCGATCTACCTCGAGGATCCCCACGGCGAGGCGGGCTTCTTCACGAGACTCGAGCTCATGGAGATACCGTCGCTGTTCATCTACGGCGAGCAAGATGCGATCATCACCCACCAGTTCGGCCAGAAGATACAAGCGGTCTTGCCGAAGGCCGAGGTGCACGTGTGGCCCGACTGCGGGCACGTGCCGCAGATCGAGCATCCCAACCGGACCGCCGAAGTGATGCTCGATTTCATGAGCCAGACGACCGGCAAGCGCGCGGCAAGCTGACGTGCGTCTTCTGTTCTTGGGCGGCACCAAGTTCGTCGGTCGCCATTTCGTGACACGCGCGCTGGCGGACGGGCACGACGTGACGATTTTCAACCGGGGCCGGACGAATCCGGGCCTCTTCGACGACGTCGAGGAGCTCCACGGTGACAGGGACGGAGGGTTGGAACCCCTGGACGGCCGGAGTTTCGATCGAGTGGTCGATGTCTCCGGCCACGTTCCACGGGTCGTCAAGCAATCGGCCGAGATGCTGAAGGATGCGACCGAGCACTACACCTTCATTTCCTCGGTGTCGGTCTACGCCGATTTCACGACAACCGACATCGACGAGGATGCCCCGCTTGCGACGACGCCCGATCAAGGTGTCGAGGAGATCACCCGCGACACCTACGGCCCCCTCAAGGCGCTGTGCGAAGAGGTGGTTCGCTCGACCTACGGCCATCGCTGCACCATCGTCCGGCCGGGGATCGTCGCGGGGCCCTTCGACGATACCGACCGATTCACGTACTGGTGTGTGCGCGGGTCCCGAGACGGTCACATGGTCGCACCCGACGATCCCGGTCGTCCGGTCCAGTTCATCGACGCCCGGGATCTCTCGGCCTTCACCCTGCAGCTCACCGAGGAGACGGCTCACGGCGTCTTCAATGCGGTCGGGCCCGGCGTGGAGCCGCTCTCCTGGGAGCGCTTTCTGGAAGCCTGTGTTGCGGTCGGACGAGGCCGGGCCGAGCTTCAGTGGGTGCCGGAGCAGGTCCTGCACGATGCCGGCGTCAAGCTCGGCAGGGAGCTGCCTCTCTACGCGCCCCGGGATCTGCCCGGCTTCGCGACCGTCGATCACGAGCGGGCCATTGCTGCCGGACTCGAGTTCTCGCCACTGGAACATTCGATCCAGGAAACGCTGAAGTGGGCGACGGAGGAGGGGCGAGAGCCGTCGGTCGGCCTGACCCCCGAACGCGAGGCGGAAATACTGGAGGCTCTGCGCCGTTCGCGCCTATAGGACCTAGTAGCTTCAGGAGTTCAATGACAGAGCGACACGTCTATGCCGACCGTTCGGAGCGGGGGAAGCTCAAGCTGACGGGCCCCCAGCGCGCCTGGTTTCTTCATCAGATCCTTACGCAGTCGTTCGAGGATATCGAGCCGGGCGAGGCGCGCGATACCGCGCTGATCACGGCCCATGGCCGCATGGTGGGATACATGGAGGCATTGGCGACCGACGACGCGCTGTGGCTTCATTTCGAGCCCGAACTCATCGAGACCCTGCCCGGCGCGCTGCAGCGCTATGTCTTTGCCACCCAGGTCACCATCGAGAACGTCACGGACGATTTTGGTCTCGTCGTCGTGGTGGACCAGGACTGGGAGAAGACTGCCCGGGAGGTCGTGCCCGATGCGCTCAGGCACCGGACCCTTTCCCTCGGCGTGCCCGCGGGCTATCTATGGGTCGCCAGGGCACGCGTCGATGAAGTCCTCGCCGCGCTCGGGGCCGAGGGCCTCGAAGTCACCACGGAGGATGAGCTCGAGAACCTGCGCGTCGCGCGGGGCATGGCGCGCTGGGGCTGGGAGATGACGCCCAAGACGCTTCCTCCCGAAGCCGGTCTGGACGAGATCGCGGTGCATTACGACAAGGGTTGTTTCGTGGGTCAGGAGGCGATGGCCAAGATTCGCTTCCGCGGAAAGGTCAACCGTAAGCTGCGCAGGCTGCGCGCCGACGCCCCCCTCGCGGTGGGCAGCGATATCACCCTGGATGATTCGAAGGTCGGAACGATCACGAGCGCGGCGCGCGACCGTGCGCTGGCGATGGTGCGTTACACGGTGGAACCGGGTACGCAGGTTTCTGTGGGTGACGTCACCGCGACGGTCATCGACATGACCGACGACGCGTAGACGGAAGGGATCGAACTTGAGCCATCACTACGAGGGCGACGATCTCATCGTTCGCAAGCTGCGCGTGGGCGACATGGAGAACAACACCTACGTGCTCGAATGTCCCACGACCCACGAGGGCCTTCTCGTGGACGGCTGCTTCGAAGCGGACGTGATTCTGGCCGGTACCGAGGGCGCCGAGATCGTGGGCATCGTCCAGACCCATGCCCATCGCGATCACATCGAGGCGCTCCCGGAGCTCAAGGACAAGCTGGGAGTGGTCGTCTACGCCCATCCCGGCGAGGACTATCCGGTGCCGATCGACGTCGAGTTGGCCGACGGCGACACCATCTCGTTCGGAAGGGACCACGAGGTTGTGGTCCTGCACACCCCCGGCCACACTCCCGGCGGGGTGTGCCTCCTGATCGGCCAGCACCTCGTTAGCGGCGACACCCTGTTTCCCGGCGGTCCCGGCAACACGTGGGGCGACGGGAAGCTCTTCGATCAGATCATCGAGAACATCGAGACCAAGCTCTTCACCCTGCCCGACGACACGCGCGTCTACCCCGGCCACGGGACGGACACCACCATCGGGGCGGAGAAGCCGCACCTGGCCGAATGGAAAGAGCGGCGCTGGTAGCGCGGCGGACCAAAAGTAATTCGAAGACAGGCAGGTCCGCTCCGGAACATTTGCCGACAAATCGTTCAGCGCCGGCACCGGCCCCTCAGCTCCCTTCGAGCTTGCGCGTCGGAATGGCAGACACTGGGTCCTGAGGGCATGATGTGATTTCAGAAGTTTAGGAGCGCGTCTACCTACAAGGGCGTCTACCTACAAGGGGGAGACGATGACGATCACCGTTCGTGACATTCAGGAGTTCAAGGAACGCAGCGAGCGATTCGTGATGCTGACGTGTTACGACACCACTTCTGCCCGGCTACTAGATGACGCAGGTGTTCCATTGATCTTCATCGGAGACACGCTCGGGCAGGTGATGCTCCTTCCATTCTCGGGCTTGTGCCGAGGCTGGTAGATGCGGGGATTCCGGTCATGGGCCACTTGGGCCTCACCCCTCAGTCCATTCATCAACTCGGGGGATATCGAGTCCAACGGCGAGACGAGACGACCGCTTCCCGGATCCTCGTCGAGGCAAAGCGTTTGGAGGACGCGGGCGCGTTTGCGATCGTGCTGGAGGCGATCCCCGCGTCTATCGCGGCGAAGGTTACAAAGAGCGTCACGATTCCAACCATCGGCATCGGCGCTGGACCCAGCTGCGACGGTCAGGTTCTCGTCTTCCACGACTTCCTAGGGATTACTCTGTGGAGGGTCGCGAGGTTCGTGAAGGAGTACGCCAAGCTTGGTCCGGCCATCGTGGATGCGGCGAATCGTTTTGTCGACGAGGTGAGCGACGGCGTCTATCCAGGACATGAGCACACCTATCGATGACTCATCAGCCTGCTCACGGCCTGCCTCCCGCGCGTCGGTCACTGGCTCGCGCCATGGGGAGTCCACGAGACGACCGAGAATTCATCGTTTTCACGGACCGAGTCTCCTGCTTCATGTTGAATTCGATCAAATTTCTCGAGTAAGAAGGGCCATCCCGCCCAAAAGCGAGCAAAACCTGTCACAGGCCCCCGGCATGATCGATTCATGGATTCCACTCCGGTCGACCAGGCCGTCGAGCTGCTCGAGAAGGCCAACGCCGGCCTCGAGCCCGAGTTGCTGAGCGTCGATGCGGCCCGGGAGCGGCTCCAGGCCTATGCCCGTGCCCAGCACCTGGCCGCCTGCGGGGTCGCCGCGCTCGCGCGCAAGCTTGACGAAGCGTCAACTCTCGCCCGGGTGACCGGGACCTCGGTCGGCAAGGCCAAGGAGACCATCGCCACCTCCAAGGTGCTGTATGACTCCGCGCCCCTGGAAGACGCCCTCAAGCACGGCGATATCTCTCTGGACCAGGCCACCGAGATCGCCCGGGCCGAGGGCTCGGCTCCCGGCGTGGCCACCGAGCTCCTGACGGTGGCCCGGGAAGAGTCCTTCCACCTCCTGAGGGAAAGGGCCCGCAAGGCCAAGCTCGAAGCCGAGCAGCACAGAGGCCTGGCCCAGCGCCAGCACATCGCCCGCAGCGCTCGCAGCTACCGCGACGAGCTGGACCAGGAGCATTCCCGTCGAGGTGGCCGTGGCGTTGGAGTTGGGCGAGCCGCCGGGATTCGACGGGGTCGCCTGCGTGGGCGACCGATTCCGCACCGAATTCGACCACGTCGAGCCGCGCGCCGCGCGTGGCCCCACCTCCAAGGGCAACCTCGACCCTCGGTGCTGGAGCTGCCATCAGGTCAAGACCAGACGGGACCGTCGTGCGGGCAAGCTCAAACCCGCCGAGCCCTGACGAAGGTTTCCCGTCGCCAAGACCCAATTCTCACTTTGCCAGCGGCTCCTTGCACAATAGAGACGTGACAACGTCCGACGTCGCGCCTGTGGAGCCGGTCGCTCTCGACCGCTCCCTGGTCCGGCGCGCGGGCTTTGCGGCGATGGCGGTGTCCACCGCACTTATGTGGCTGGCCTCGAGCCTGTTCGAGGGGGTCATCTTTCCTCCCGCCGCTCTTGCGGACGTGATCATCCGGACCGTTCCCGGTGACGTGTCGACGTTCTTCATCGATGCGCTGAAACACTGGGCGCTGAGGCTCTTGATTCTCGGGGTGCTTGCGGGATCGCTGATCGTGGGGGCCGAGTTCCTGTGGCGCCGTTCCCGCGAGGGGCGGTTGCAGACCACGGAGACCGCGGTGGCTATCGCCGTCCTCGGCCTCGCCGCCTCTCTGGCGAGCGCGTCCGGCACCGGCAACCTGCTTCTGACCATCGTGTTGCTCGCATTCTCCGCGGCGGTTTACGCGCTCGTGGCGGACTCCGTTTACAAGGCTTCGGCGCGGTCGCACGACGATTCGCGCCGCAGCGCACTTCGCCTCGGTTTCGGCGGTGCGGTTGCGCTCGCGTTCGCCGGCGGTGCCCTCGGGTGGGTCGCTCGCGCTTTCTCCGGTCCCGATCGAGACGTCGTCCTCGTCCGACCCGGCACCCGCGAATCGTTGCCGCCAAAGGGCGATTCGTTTCCCGATCTCTCCGGCCTGCCCGCCGAGGTAACGAGTGCGGAGGACCACTACGTGGTCGACGTCAACCTCATCAAGCCCTCGGTGGAGGTGGACGGGTGGAGCCTGCGCGTGTTCGGTCGCGTCGACGAAGAACTCTCGTTCACCTTCGAGGAACTCCAGGAGAGTTTCGAGGTCGTCCAGGAGTACTCGGTAATGACCTGCATCTCAAACGAGGTGGGCGGGAACCTCATCGGAACGTCGCTTTGGGGTGGTGTGCGGCTGCGAGATGTGCTCGACGCAGCCGGAGTGCGCGAGGGCACGGTCGACTTGGTGCTTCGCGGAGCGGATGGTTACTCGGACTCGATACCGCTCGACGTCGCCATGAACGAGCATGTTCTCATCGCGATCAGCCAGAACGGGGAGCCGCTGACCCAGGCACATGGATTCCCCTGCCGGCTGAGAGTGCCCGCGATCTACGGGATGAAGAACGTGAAGTGGCTGGAATCGATCGAGCTCGTAGAGACCGACTATCAGGGCTACTGGATGGAAAGGGGCTGGAGTGACTCGGCCGTCGTAAAGACCGAGAGCCGCATCGACGTTCTCGGCGAGGACGGATCCGCAACGGTCGGGGAGGAGACCTGGATCGCGGGAATCGCGTGGGCCGGCGAGCGAGGCATCTCGAAGGTCGAGGTCTCGACCGACGGGGGCGGGACGTGGGAGCGGGCTCTGCTCAAGGACCCGATCAACGAGCGCATGTGGCGCTTCTGGGCCTATAGGTGGACGCCGAGCACGGCAGGTGATTTAGAGGTGGTTTGCCGGGCAACCGACGGCGACGGCAACGTACAGACCCAAAGGGAGGCCGAGCCCCACCCCAGCGGCGCGTCCGGCTACCCGGCCAGGCGCGTCTCCGTCGCTTCCGCCTGAGACCAAATCCTCTTCTAGTCGTCGATGAAGGCCTCGACCTCCACCTCGACCTTCCACCGCTTGTCCAGAAGCCCCGCGACCACCACCATCGTCGCGACCGGCCGAACCGCGCCGAAGAAACTCCGGTGAGCTCGTCCGATCGCATCGGAGTGCTTCGCGTGGGTGATGTACATGCGAGTGCGGACGACGTGACGAGTTGATGCTCCCGCTCGGCCGAGCGCGAGCATCGCTACCTCGAAGCAGCGCCGCGCCTGGGTTTCGGGATCCGGATCGCAGCTTCCATCCGCCCATATCGGACCGGTCCCCGCCGAAAGCACTCTTTGGTCCACTCGCACGGCCCGGGAGAACCCGACCTTCGGCTCCCAGGGAGAACCCGACGACACCCGCTCTCTGGCCATCTGGACGAGATGTTAAGCGGGTTCGAAGTGGATCAGTACGGGACCGATCTCGGGGCGTGCGCCTCGAAGGGCATCCTCGATGCGCACCGAAGCGTCGTGAATGCGATCGAGAGCAAGGATGCCGCGCCCGCGCACGTGAGCGACGACCGACAGCTGACCGTCGACGGATGTGATGAGCACCTCGTGACAGTCGAGTACGTCGGCCTCCCTTTGCGCGATTTCCGTGACCAGAGCAACGATGTCGTCGCGCGACTCGGTGACGTCTCGTCCCAAGGTCGTGGTTTCCTGTGGTTCGATGTGAGAGTCGACGCGCACGTCGGTCCCAAGTTCCTCGGTCACGCCGCGCTCGATCCGATCGGAGAGGGCATGTGCTTCATCGAGCGAGGTTCCGGACTGCACCTTGGCATGAAGGGTGACGTGAAGCTTGCGCCGGCCGTTCTCATCGAACGCATGAACCAAGACGTTGTGAACCTCGTGGACGCCCTCTTGCCTGCTCGCCGCCGCCTGCGCTCTTTCGACCAGCCCGCTCGTCTCCGAGATCGGCTCGACGTGCACGACGACATCGGTACCGGGAGCGACGCGTGCTATCTCTCGTTCGACCGCCTCCGCGATGTCGTGCGCTCGCTCCAGCGTTGCCGTCCGCCCCGCGGCGACCGTGACGTCCGCGAAGAGGTTCTTTCCCCCCGACCGAAGGCGCACGCGACGCGTCTCGCTTACGCCCTCGGCCCCCGAGGCGGCTGCTTCGATCTCGGCCAGCCGAGCGCCGGGAACCCGATCCATGAGCACATCGACGGAGCGCCTTCCGAGCCGGACCGCAGCGACGGCCACGATGACGGCAACGATGACACCACCGATCGCGTCGGCCTTCGCGAACCCCCCGCGCGCCGCCACGAGGCTTATCAGTGCGATCAGCGCCGTGCCGATGTCCACGGCGAAGTTCAGCGCCCCGGCTCCCAGCGCGTCCGAACGCTCCGTGCGGGCCGCGTTCGTCAGATAACGGACCCTGATGACGTCGACGCAGACCGATGCCACGAACAACGCGAGCGCGTAATTGGGCACCTCGAGCGCGGGCCGGTCTTCGAAGAAGCGGGAGGACGCTTCGATCAGGACGCCGACGACGATGACGCCGAGAAACAGGGTCTGCACGAAGGCGGCGAGGTTCTCGGCCTTGCCGTGACCGTAGTGATGCGATTCATCCGCGGGCTTGGAGGCGAGTCGGACGCCCAGGAACAACAGCAGCAGGGCGACGATGTCGAGGGCCGAGTCGAGCATCTGGGAGAAGACGGCGAGGCTGCCGGTGGCCGCCCAGACGACCAGTTTCGCCGCGGTCAAAAGGACCGTTAGGGCGAGGGCCACGAGCGCCGCCCGCTCGGCGCGGCCCGATCCGATGGCTCGCATCCCTACATTCTCGGCGTTGCGCCGTCCCCGGCCGAACCGCCGGCCCGCCACCCGCCAACATCCCTTGAACTTATTTGTTAGCCACGGCTAAACTGCCTCCATGCCCACCGCAACTTCGCCCGCGATCCAGGATTACCTGAAGGGCATCTACAAGCTCTCGATCGAGAGGGACGCCTCCGTCGCCGAAGCCGGGGTATCGACCACGGCCATCGCGGCCCAGCTCAACGTGTCGGCCGCGTCGGCGACGAACATGCTCAAACGCCTCGATGCGATGGGGCTCGTGTCCTACATCCCCTACCGGGGGGTCGAGCTCACCGAGGCGGGGCGCAAGATCGCTCTCGAGGTGTTGCGACACCACAGGTTGCTCGAGACCTATCTGGCGGAGGCTCTGGGGGTCCCCTGGGAACGGGTGCACGCCGAGGCGGAGGTGCTCGAGCACGTGCTCTCGGAGGACCTGGAGGAGCGCATCGCGGCGTTACTCGGCGATCCCACGACCGATCCGCACGGCCACCCGATACCGACTCGGGAGCTCGAGATGCCGGCGTCGCCGGGCCGGCGCATGTGGGAGCTGGCCGAGGGCGAGACGGCGCTGGTCGAGCGCGTCTCGGACGACACCACCGAGGCGCTGCGCTACCTCGGCGATCTCGGCATCCGCCCGGGAGCGCGGATCGAGGTCGTGGGTCGCGGTCCCGTCTCGGGACCTCTGTTTCTGAAGGTCGCGGGCGGCGCTGGAGACGTGGAGGCGCTCAGCAAGGAACTGGCGGAGTCGGTTTGGGTCGAGTGAATCTCCGCCTGATGTTGGCGCTGTGCCTTCTGGCGGGAGCGGTCGCGTGTGGGCCGGTGCAGGCGGGGGGCGCCCCCGATCCTCGGGAGATTGCGGCTCGCAAGATCCGCGTGGTTACGACCATCGGTCAGATTGCCGACGTCGTCGCGAACCTCGCGGGAGACCGTGTGGAACTCGTGGGATTAATGGGTCCGGGTATCGACCCCCACCTCTATCGCGCGAGCGAAGGCGACGTCGTGTCTCTGGCCGAGGCGGACATCGTTTTCTATAGCGGTCTCCATCTCGAGGCGAAGATGGCCGACGTCTTCGAGAAGATGCGCGGCTCGGTGACGACCGTCGCCGTCACGGAGGACTTGGACCGGGACGAGTTGTTGAGCCCGCCTGAGTTCGAGGGTGCCTACGATCCGCACGTCTGGTTCGACGTAACCAAGTGGATGTCCGCGACCGAGGTGATTCGAGACTCGCTGATGGAACTCGATCCCGAGCACGCGGACCTGTACGAAGACAACGCGGACGGTTACCTCGCCAAGCTGGAAGACCTCGATCGGTACGTCGCGACGCAGGCCGGGCGCGTGCCCGAGAAGCAACGCGTCCTCATCACTGCGCACGATGCCTTCAACTACTTCGGCGAGGCTTACGACTTCGAGGTGCGCGGGCTTCAAGGCATCAGCACGGCCACCGAAACCGGCACCGCCGATCTCTCGGAGCTCGCTGATTTCATCGTCGAACGGGAGATTCCGGCAATCTTCGTCGAGACGTCGGTGCCCCAACGGTTTGCCGAAGCCCTGAGAGAAGCCGTCGCCGCGCAGGGGTCGCAGGTGTCCATCGGCGGATCTCTTTACAGCGACGCGATGGGTGATGCCGGAACGCCGGAGGGCACCTACATCGGGATGGTGCGACACAACATCGACACGATCGTTGCCGGACTCACGGGACGATCCTCCGGAGGTGAGTCCTAGGTGGCCCCGGCGATCCCGTCCGCCGCGACGGACCGAGTCCCCGCAATCGAGGTCATGGATCTCACGGTCGCGTACCGCGACCGACCGGTGTTGTGGGATGTGGACCTGAGCGTGCCGCCGGGGGTTCTGATGGCGATCGTGGGACCCAACGGTGCCGGCAAGACGACGCTCATCAAGGCCATCCTCGACCTGGTGCCCGTCTCCGCGGGTCGCGTCTTGATCGGAGGGCGCCCCTACGAACAGCAGCGTCGAAGCGTCGCTTACGTGCCGCAGCGAGGCAGCGTCGACTGGGACTTCCCGACCACGGTGCTCGACGTCGTGATGATGGGCCGCTACGGCGCCCTTGGCTGGATCAAACGACCCGGCGCGCGCGAGAGGGAGGCGGCGCTCGAGGCGCTGAAAAAGGTCGCGATGAGCGACTACGCGCATCGCCAGATCAGCCAGCTATCGGGTGGTCAGCAGCAACGCGTGTTTCTCGCTCGTTCGCTGGTCCAGGACGCGGACGTCTACCTCATGGACGAGCCCTTCCAGGGCGTCGACGCGACCACCGAGCGCGCGATCGTGACACTCCTGCAGGAGTTACGTGATTCGGGTGCCACCGTGGTCTGCGTGCACCACGACCTTCAGACGGTGACCGAGTACTTCGATTGGGTCACCTTGCTGAACGTGCGCCGCATCGCGAGCGGACCGACCGACGAGGTGTTCACCGAGGACAACCTGCGCGCGACCTACGGAGGCCGTATGGCCTGGCTCAAGGGCGCGCCCGAATCTGAGCCAGCACGCGACTGATGTTCGACCTTTTTACCGACTACACGCTGCGCACCGTTGCACTGGGGGCGGGAATTCTCGGCATCGTCAGCGGCGTGCTCGGGTCCTTCGCGGTGCTTCGTCAGCAGAGCCTTCTCGGCGACGCGATCTCTCACGCGGCACTGCCGGGCATCGTGGGCGCATTCCTTCTAACCGGCAGCAGTGCGTCCTTGCCCTTGATTTTCGGCGCGGGGATAGCCGGTTGGATCGGCACACTGGTGGTTCGGACGATCGTCCGCAACACCCGGATAAAGAACGACGGTGCTCTTGGCCTGGTGCTTTCGGTCTTCTTCGGTATCGGACTCATGCTGCTGACCTACTCGCAGTCGCGCCCCGACGCGAGTCAAGCCGGACTCGACAAGTTTCTCTTCGGTCAGGCCGCGGCTCTCTTGCGCGCCGACGTCATCACGATGGCGCTGCTCGGGGGAGTGGCGGTCGTCGCGGTGGCGCTCTTTTGGAAAGAGTTCAAACTGTTGAGCTTCGACCCAGAGTTCGGGCGCGTGCTCGGGTTCCGGATGGGAGCGATCGACATCCTGCTGACCACGTTGATCGTGGTCGCGATCGTCATCGGACTTCAGACGGTTGGTGTCGTTCTCATGAGCGCAATGGTCGTGGCACCGGGAGCGGCCGCACGCCAATGGACCGACAGGCTCTCGGTGATGGTCTGCTTGAGCGCGCTGTTCGGCGCGCTCGCGGGAGTAACGGGGGCCTTAGTGAGCAGCACCGGTGCGCGCCTGCCCACCGGGCCCATGGTCGTGCTCTCCGCCAGCGTCATCGTCCTGTTGTCGTTGCTGTTTGCGCCCAATCGCGGTCTCGTCTGGGATCGATTGCGTACTCGCCGGCGGTCGACTTTCAGAGCCGGGGGGGCGCAGCCGTGAGCGAAGCACAGCTCGAGATTCAGGCCATCGCGATGGTTACGGCCGTCGCCTGTGCGCTGCCGGGCGTGTTCTTGGTGCTGCGTCGCATGGCACTGATGAGTGACGCGATAAGTCACTCCATCCTGCTGGGGATCGTGCTTGCTTTCTTCGTCGTGGGTTCGGTGGGATCCCCCCTCTTGATCATGGGCGCCGCGCTGATGGGAGTTATCACGGTGGTGCTGGTCGAGACTCTTGCCAACACGAAGCTCGTGGGCAAGGACGCTGCCATCGGACTCGTCTTCCCGGCGCTTTTCTCGATAGCGGTGATTCTCATAGCGCGCTTTGCCGACGACGTCCATCTCGATGTAGACGCGGTGTTGCTGGGCGAGCTGGCGTTTGCACCCTTCGAACGGTTCGTGATCAACGGGTACGACCTCGGTCCCGGTTCTCTGTGGGTGATGGGCACGATCCTCGGCCTCAACGCCCTGGGCCTCGTGCTGTTCTACAAGGAGCTGAAGGTCGCGACTTTCGATGCCGCGCTGGCCACCGCCCTCGGTTTCTCTCCGATCCTCGTCCACTACGGGCTCATGAGCGCGGTGTCGATCACCGCGGTCGGCGCGTTCGATGCAGTGGGTTCCGTCCTCGTGGTGGCGTTGATGATCGCTCCGCCGGCCACCGCTTACCTATTGACCGATCGACTTGGCCGCATGATTTGGCTCGGTCCGTTGATCGGCGTGATCACCGCCCTCGGGGGGTTCTGGGTGGCGCACTGGCTCGATGCATCCATCGCGGGTTCCATGGCGACCGTCGCGGGGCTCTTGTTTGGTCTTACGCTGCTGTTCGCTCCCGATCGGGGTCTGATCGCGCTGCACCATCGGAGAGAGCGCCAGCGGTGGGAGTTCGCTCAAGAGATGCTCGTCATCCACCTGCTCCACCATGAGCACGGCCCAGAGGCGGACGAGGAGAATCGCGTCGCACACCTGAGAGAGGGCCTGCGATGGGAGGACGACTTCACGCACGAGGTGGTCGGCCGGGCGCGTCGCAGAGGACTCATCGCCCAGACGGATGGGCGGCTGATGTTGACGGAGCGAGGACGTGACCACGCGCGCCGATCCTTCGCAGCCTGATTCAATCAAGGCATGAGGCGATCCTTTCGGCGCGAGCTCGATCTCGAGGAAGAGCGCCTGCCCGTCGTAGTCGACGGCTTACGCCTGCGAGGCGGCGCGTTCATACCCGAGGGCGCTCGGGGTCTCGTACTGCTGCTGCACGGCATTCCCTCAACCGACCCACCCGATGCCGAGGACACGGGCTATCCCGGCGTTGCCCGCCGACTGGCGCAAGAGGGCTTTGCCGCCGCGTGGGTGGACATGAGGGCGGTCCGGTCGTCGCCCGGATACTTCTCGATCGCGGGGTGGGTTAGGGACGCGACCGCAGCGCTGTACGCCGCCTCCTCGCTCGAGGGCGTCGAGGGACCGGCCGCCATCGTGGGGTCCTCGGCCGGCGGGGCCGTCGCCGCGGAGGTGATCCGGCAAGGAGCGCCGGTGTCGGCCCTCGCGCTGCTCGCCGCTCCCGCCTCGTGGATCTCGTTCGCCGGCGATCCGGACGAGGGCCTCCGGCGGATCATCGAGGAGGCGGGCATGAGAGTCGCTCCCGAGGTGCTGGACGACCCGGCGGGGTGGGCCGCGGAGTTCGACTCCGTTTGCACCGAGAACTCGATCGGTTACCTGGACTGTCCGGTCCTGGTGGTGCACTCAACCGACGACGATGTGGTTCCGGTCGGGCATGCGGAGCGGATCGCCGAGCGAGCGCGGCACGCGGAGCTGCGCATCATCGAGGGGGCGGGTCATCAACTTCGGCGCGACGCCGGGACCCTCGGGCTGGTCGTCGACTTCCTGCGTCGCAGCCTCCCATGAGCACGGGCGTCATGGTCTTGGTGCTGGTGGCGATCGTCTTCGTCCTCAGCGTGGGCCTCGCGGCCGGACTCGACGTCTACGCGGCCGCGATCCTGGCACTCATCCTGCTGGTCGGCACCCTGGCACTGGCGATCGCGGGACGCACGAGATCGGGCGGGGTCGGTCCCGCCCACTGCCCCCGTTGCGACGGTGTCGTCTCCCCGAACGCTCCCTACTGCAAGCACTGCGGCGCGCGGCTCGGAGACGAAAGGGGACCTGCGGACGGGGGGAGCGCCCGCAGGTCCGGAGCGGGATGAGCTAGCAGCGGGACTGGGGCCCGAGGGCGGTCAGGTGCACGCCGCGGTCGGCGCCCACCAGAAAAGCCGCCTCCTGGTCGCGGTCGAGCGCCAGGCGGGCGCCGAAGGAAACGAGTCGGAGCCCGAGAGCGGACCGGGCCGAGCGGCGCCGGGGGAGCCGGCGAGCAAGCCGCCGTCGATCCGCCTGCTTGATCCGCTCGTCCAGGATCATGCCGGCCAGGTCTTGGGAAATAAGAGGGTGCATGTCCCTGTTCCTTTCTGCGAGGCCGCTGTAAGCTATGTCTCAAGGATTGCCCCTTACAGTAGCCAAAGAGGTGTAAGAAGTCAAGTGAATTTCAGCCATTACAGCGAGGCGCCCATCCGGTTCGCGGCGGACCTGGTGAACACCGGTCCGCTGCCGGTCGTCGGGGAGTCCTGGGAGGACCTAAAGACGGTCGACGACCTGCGGGCCTTCCTCCTCGAGTCCGGCTTCCTCGACGCCGGCGACGACGCCGGGGCCCTGACCGAGGCGGATCTCGAGGCCTTTCGGCGCCTGCGCGCCCAGTTCGTCGAGGTGTTTTTGGCAAGCGACGCGGGCGAGGCCGCGCGCGTGGTCAACGGCATCCTGGACGAGTGCCGGTCGGTTCCCCACCTGACGGATCACGACGACTCGGCCCTGCACCTGCACTTCGCGGCCCCCGAAGCGACGCCGGCGCAACGGGCGGGCGCGTCGAGCGGCATGGGCCTCGCGCTCGTGCTGGTCGAGGGGGGGCTGAGCCGGTTCGGAGTCTGCGCGAGCGATGACTGCGTAGACGTCTTCGTGGACACCTCCAAGAACTCATCCCGGCGCTTCTGCTCGGACAAGTGCGCGAACCGAACCGCGGTGGCCGCCCACCGCGCCAGGGAGCGTGGCAAGAGCCACTAGACCCAGCACCGCTGCGGGGGCTTTATCGTCGGGGTTCACACAGATAGTGAGACCCAACGGTGGGAGGTTGTCGTGGCTGAAGGATCGGACTCCTTCGATCTGGTAGTTCTGGGTGGGGGCAACGCCGGCTACGCATGTGCGTTCCGAGCCGTAAAGCTCGGTATGTCCGTCGCGATGATCGAAAAGGACAAGGTCGGTGGCACCTGTCTTCACCGCGGCTGCATACCGACCAAGGCGCTGCTTCATTCCGCCGAGTTGCTGGACGAGATCCGTCATGCGGATCAGTTCGGCATCAAGGCCGACGAGAATCCCGGCTACGACTGGGACCAGGTCAAGAGGTTCAAGGACTCGGTCGTCGGCAACATGTACAAGGGTCTGTCCGGGCTGACCAAGCGCAAGAAGGTCACCCTGATCGAAGGCAGCGGACGCCTCAAGGACAACAAGACCGTCGTCGTGCAGACGGAGAACGGGGAGCGTTCCGTCACGGCAGAAAAGGCCGTGGTTCTGGCAAGCGGTTCGGTGCCGCGCGACCTTCCCTTCATCCAGGCCGACGGAAAGCGCGTGCACAACTCCACTCATGGTCTCGAGGCCGACGACCTGCCGGGATCGGTGGTGGTGGTCGGCGGCAACTACATCGGGCTCGAGTTCGCCAGCGTCTTCAAGAGCTTTGGCGCCGAGGTGACGGTCGTCGAGATGCTTCCCAAGATCGCTCCCGCCGAGGACTCGGACATCTCCGAGGCTCTGCTCAAGCTGTTGCAGAAGCGGGGCATCCGCTTCGAGCTCGGCGTCAAGGTGACCGATGCCAAGACGTCCGACAAGGGCGTCGAGGTGGGCATCGAAAAAGACGGCGAGACGAAGTCGCTCGAGGCGGATCGGATGTTCGTCGCGATCGGGCGGGCTCCAAATACCGAGGACATGGGCTTCGAGGAGGTCGGCCTCAAGCTCGATAAGGGCTTCATCGTGGTCGACCAGATGTTTTCGACCGGGGTCGAGGGCGTGTATGCGATAGGTGACGCCATCCACGTTCCGGACGCGAACTGGATGCATCCTCAGCTCGCCCACGTCGCGTTCATCGAGGGCATCAAGGTGGCCGAACAGCTCGCGGGGCAGAACCCGGTTCCGGTCGACTACAAGAACATTCCGCACGTCATCTATTCCCAGCCCGAGGTTGCCTCGGTGGGGCTCACGGAGGACAAGGCGAAGGAGCTGGGCCTCGAGGTCACGACGAGCCGGTATCCCTTCGCGGCGAACGCTCGTTCTCTGATGCTGGGCGGGGGCCAGGGCTTCGTCAAGACGGTGGCGGAGCGCAACGGGGCGGTGGTGGGCGTCCACGCGGTCGGCGCTCGCGTCTCCGACCTGATAACCGAGGCTCAGCTCGCAACCTCCTGGGAGGCATTCCCCGACGAGCTGGCCGAGTTGATTCATCCCCATCCGTCGCTGTCCGAGGCCATCGGCGAGACGTTCATGGACCTGGCCGGCAAACCCCTGCATCACTAGGCACGACGGGGGTAGTAAGAAGGTGCGAGAGCCCGGGACTTCCCGGGCTCGATTTCTTCGAATCGGACAATCGGGCTTTGGAGGTACCACCCGTGAGGCGACAGGGATTATTTGCGATTCTTCTGGGGCTGGTGTTGGTGCTGTCGGCCTGCGGCGGCGGTGCCGGATCCGAGGATCGCCTACCCGCCGAGGTGATCGCCGCGGCCGTCACCGCCACCCGGGAGGCGGGGAGCGCTCACATCGCCAGCGACCAGGTAACGACGGCGCAGGGTCAGGAGGTGACCACGGCCATCGAGGGCACGGCGGACCTCGCCAGCGGCGACTCCGAATCCACCCTCGAGCTGTCGCTTCCGGGGCAGGAGGCTCAATCCGCCGAGCTCATCACCACCGGCACGGTCGCGTACATCGAAGCCGGCGCCTTCCCGGGCGCGCCGACCGACGCTCGCTGGATCAGCATCGACTTTCAGGAGGTCGGCGAGCAGATGGGCATAAACCTCGAGGCCTTCCGGCAGAACGGCGCCGGGCAGCTCGTGTATCTGTCCGAGGTCGCCGAAATCGAAGAGGTCGGATCCGAAACGGTCCGAGACACCGAGACGACGCACTATCGCTTCACGACCGATCTGGCCGCACTGGCCGAGAGCGGACCCGAGGAGCTCCGCGGGTCCTACGAGCAGCTCATTGAGCTCACCGGCACCGAGGAGATTCCCACCCAGGTGTGGATCGACGGCGACGACCGCGTGCGCCGGATCCTGACCGATCTCGAGATCGAGCAGCAGGGTCAGCAGATCTCGCAGCAGAGCACGATCGAGTACTACGAGTTCGGCGTCGAGATCGATGTGCAACCCCCGCCCGAAGACGAAACGGTCAACATCACCGAGCTCGGAACCGGGGGCCAAGCACCCTGACTATCGGCCCGGGCGACGCGCGCCCGGGTAGGCTGCTCGAGTTCAGCGACTTCGAAAAGGTGGCAGAGATCGATCTTCCGCCAAAGGACGAAGTGACGGACCTCAACCGAGGTGCTCGGGGAAGGCGCGGGGTGATGCGGCGCACCAAGATCATCGCCACCATCGGCCCCGCCACGCGCGACCCCGAGAGTCTCGAAAGGCTCATCGCCGCAGGCGTCGATGTGGTCCGGTTGAACTTCGCCCACGAAACGCTCGAAAGCCACGCCCACACCGTGGAGTCGGCGCGCAAGGTCGCTGCGGCCCAACAACGCTGCATCGGTGTGCTCGTGGATCTCCCGGGTCCGAAGATGCGGACCGGACCCATCGCCGATGACGAGGTCGAGTTGCACACGGGGCAGCGGTTCGTGCTCGCGGGAGACGAGGTCGAGGGCGACGACCGGCGCGTCTCGACCTCGGTGGGGGACCTCCCTCGCATGGTGTCCGAGGGCGACGAGATCTACCTTGCCGACGGCGAGATCGTGTTGCGCGTGGTGTCCCTCGAGGGTGCGGATGTGGTGACGGACGTGCTCACCCAGGGAATTCTGCGATCGCGCAAGGGTATGCACATTCCCGGTGCGGAACGACACATTCGGGCGTTCACCGAGGAGGACGAGCAAGCGCTCGAGATGGCGCTGAAGATCAAGGCCAACTACGTCGGACTGTCGTTCATCCGCGATGCGGACGATCTGAGGCGGGCACGCGAGGCGCTCCCCAAACGAGGACACAGGCCGCATCTCGTGGCGAAGATCGAAACCCGTTCGGCCCTCGACAA
>JBOGWW010000039.1:0-2619 GCA_050693655.1 Actinomycetota bacterium
GACCGAGGGCGAGAAGCGACCGGGGGTTGCCTGGTGGAGCTTGTGGTTCGTGTTGTCGGTGACCTTGCTTGGGACGTGGTCGTTCGCGGGGCATGCCGCGGTATCGAGTCCGGCTTGGGCGGCCTTGATCAACGACGTGATTCATCTGGCCGCCGGGGCCGCATGGTTCGCGGGCATCGTAATTCTGGCCGTCGCCCTTCCTGATGCCTGGCAGGACCGAGAGCGACCGGATCGATTGCAGGTACTGTCCGAGGTCGTTTCCCGCTTCTCGCGCGTCGCACTGATTTCAATCATCATCGTGGCGGCGACCGGAACGCTGAATTCCTTCTTCAATCTCGAGAACCCACGAGACCTAATCGATAGCGGTTACGGAATCACCTTGACCATCAAGATCGTGCTCTTCTTGGGCATCGTGGCGCTCGGCGCAATCAATCACTTTCTCATTCGGAAGCGCCTTCGTAAGGCGGCCACGGAGGGCGGGTCCGCCGATCCCTACGGGCTCTTTCGCAAGACCCTCGCGACTGAACTCGTCCTCGGACTGTTGCTCATAGGTTCTACGGGACTATTGGTGGGACTGGATCGAACCAGGGAGACACGAACGCAGTCGGCCCCCGCGCTTAGCTCCGAGTTCGTATGGGGGGCGGTTCGGTTTTCCTGAGGAACAGCCCGCCGCCCACGCCCATCAGTAGCGCAGTCACCAGAGCCACCACGAGCGTTCCGGATTCGGGGCCCAGGTCGTCCGTCGGGGCAGCACTCAGCGTCTGCTGATCCTCGGCTTCCTCGGGGATCTGCCCGGCCTCGGACTCGTAGAGCGAGGGGTCGGTCGGGTTCGATAGCGGCGAAGTGCCGGTCGCGTCGCCGAAGGGATCACCGAAGTCCTCCTCGCCGAAGGGAGTCATCGAGGAACCGGTGTGGTTCGTCGTGTGGTCGTCGTCGCTGGAGAGGGTCGGGCTCGTGTAGGAGCCGAAGTCGGTATCCGTGTGCGTCGATCCCGTTCCGCTCGTCGATCCGGCGGTCCTCAGATTGCTGCTCTCCGAGTGACCGTCGCTGTCATCGTGATCGTTGCCGCTGGTGCCGCCCCACACGCGCTTCTTCTTCTTTTCGTTGTTGTTTCCCCCGTGGTGGCCGCCGCCCTTCGGGGTGCCCTCGCAGTTGGGGCCACCGTGCACCCGGAACCAATATTCGTAGATGCGCGGCGCTTGGTTGGCCGGGTCCTCCGAGTCAGGGTCTTCCGAGTTCTCCCCTTCGTCGCTCGCGAGCCAGTAGCTCACCACCACGGAGTAGCGGCCGTTGGGGTTCTTGTTGCGCCGGTCGAGCATTACGAAGGCCCGCTCGGCCCAGTCCGGTTCTTCGGGAGCCATGGCTCGCTGCGTGGTGTCGCTACTCAGCGTCCGCCCACACTCGTCCTGGACCGTGATGGTGGGGTCTTTGCCTTCGGTCCCCTCCTCGACGAGCGGTTCGCTGAACCTGATCGTGACCCGGTTGGCCTTGTGCGGGTAGTCGCGCTTCGCGGGCTTCGTCGAGTGGATCCCGTCGTCTTCCTGGGCGAGACCGGGAGCCGCTCCGAGGACCAGTACGAGCGCGACCAGGAGAGCCATCAGGCTCCCCGAGCGCAGTTTTCGTACTCTCATTCGACCGCTTCCTGGCTCGCTCCGCGAACGCTCTCCGGTGTCGGGCGGATCCACCATCTTACTCGTAAGGAGGCCGTAACCACTACGCTAGTCCGAACGGACTATGCGGTTAATGGCCCGGCGAGACACCCAGAAAGGTCTGCTTTAGCTATCAAAAGAGCGTGCCTCCATCGGTAGGGTTTTGCAACAGGTTTTCAGGCTCTGCATCAGCTACACCTACGAGGGGTGGAGACAACTCTTGCTTATGGACACCGATCAGGACTGGCGGGCGCACGCCCTGTGTGCGCAGAACGATCCCGACTTATTTTTCGCCGCCGGCGCGCTCGAGCACAAGCTGGCGAAGATGGTCTGCCGCAGGTGCCCAGTCCGAAGCGAGTGCCTCTCTTACGCGATGGACGCACCCGTGGACCATGGCGTGTGGGGGGGCCTCACGGAGCGTGAGCGGCGTCGCTACCGGCGTCGTGCGCCTCAGGGAGACTGGCGCACGCTCCTGGCGAACTCGGCCTAGAGTCGCCCGCCCGGAGGGCGGATTCCGAGCCTTTCGCTCGGCGAGGCGCAGCGGAGCTCCGCCGAAGCCTAGAGGCGGGGGCAAAGGGCAAGACCCGGGCACTCTTTCGACCGGGAACGACGCCCAGCGTCGTTTTTCGGCGAAGGTCTCGTCGGCAACCCCTCAGGTTCGGAGCGTCAACTCCAGCAGATCGCACGTGTCCCGCCAGCGGTTGGCGAGATCCTCGGGCAACCCCGGCACGTTGAGGCGCTTCTCCGCCACCTTCTGAGCGACGGTGTCCCAATCCTCGTCGTTCGGGGAGATCACCCTGACGTTGGCCGAGATCTCGGCGATGCGGATGTCCTTGCCCTTGGACCGCAGGATGACATCCGCCTCCCGCATGTCCTTCGCCCCCGGGAGCGTCTGTTCGCGCTCACCCGAGAGCACGTAGATCTTGGAAGTCTTGTTGTCGTAGAGGAACCACACCGGCATCTGCAGCGT
>JBOGWW010000040.1:0-9779 GCA_050693655.1 Actinomycetota bacterium
GGAGAGATCGATGAGGTTCGCGAACGCCACGAACGGAAACATCAGCACACCGATCCAAATCAGCCACCGGGCCCTTCCCCACCACGCGCCGACAATGAGCCCGGCGCCGAGCACGGCCAGGGCCAGCGCGCTCAATTGCCCGCCGTCGAACGAGGTGACTCCCAGGTTGTTGAGCAAGGCGGCCGCACCCGTGGTGAGCAAGACCGCAGCAAGCGTGAACAGTCCGAGACGGGATCGGACGCGTTTCTTGCCGGCCCCCGCGGCTTCGTATCCGGTGGGTGTGGCGGGATAGCTCGTGGTCGGAGAAGTCTGGACGGCAGTCTGTTGCCGGCCGGCGGCATGAGCGGCCACCGGGTGACTCGGTCCGCCCGGCGGGGGCATGGGAGGACCCGGTCTCGGTGGCCGAGCGGGTTCCTTGCGGAGCAAGAAGACGCCCAGGCCGACGAGGATGATTGCGAAGAAGAGGTGTTCGAAGGGTCCCAAGCCGCGGGGGCCGAACCCGATGCCGTCGACGAGGATCAAGGTGGCGACCACGATCAGACCGATGCCCAGGTACTTCGCGACATCGGCTTTCGGGGCAATCGCGGTGGTCTCCCCCTCCCCACGTTCCGGGATGAAGAGCCATCCCAGAACGTAGAGCACCACTCCGCCTCCGCCGAGCAGCGCGAATCCCGCGAAGGCAAGGCGAACCAGCAGGGGATCGATCCCGAAGTAGTCGGCGATACCACCTGCAACGCCGGCGATGACCTTGTCGTGCTTACGACGGGTCAGTCGTGGCGCCCGGCGGTAGCCGCCGGGGGGCCCGGAATTCTCGTCCGGGCTCGGCTGTGTTTCGTCGTCGTCCTTCATGACTGCATCATCGTTGTGGCGGGTGCCTCCGAACATCAGGAATCCCCCTGGTAAAACCCCGAGATCTCCCGGTCAAGATCGGGGAGTTCCCCGGTAGGCGCAGCGCACGCCCTGTGCGAACATCGAGGCGAAGGTGGACTCGACGACCCTCTCCCGCATCCGAAGGAGACACCCATCGCCAGAGCCGTAACCGGCGACGGCCCCGAGACCGAACCATCGGATTCCAAGGCCCCTCCGCCCCTGAAGGAACGGGTCTCCGAGTTCGCGTTCCGGCGCAGCGCCGGCAACCGACTCCTGACCGGCACCGCCGGCGGCCTTGCCGAGGTCACGGGCATCGACCCCACCGTGGTCCGCATGGCCTTCATCGTGCTGTCTCTGGGGTCGGGGCTCGGCATGCTGCTTTACGGCTTGGCCTGGGCCTGGTCGGACGAGCCGGCTCGAGAGCCTCAGCGAGCACGGCTGTCTCCCACGACGAGCCCCTTGCGACAGGCCACCGCGGTCGGCGCCATCAGCTTTGGGCTCCTGCTCGTCGTGCGCGGCCTCGGTCTGTGGCCGGGAGACTCGGTCGTCTGGCCTCTCGCGCTGGCCGCCTTCGGCGCGACCTTGATCTGGGTTCGCAACGACGCCACCAGTCCCCTTTCGGGTCGCGCTCCTACCAATCCCGTCGAAGCCGTGTTCGCTTCCAAGGCATCGCTGCGCCGCACGGCCGCCGGTGGGCTCTTCATAGTTGCGGGTATGGGCGCCCTCCTTTCCGCGAACGTGCCGCTGTCGCGCGCCGGGCTGGTGCTGGTGCCGGTACTCGTGACCATCGTGGGCGTCAGCCTCATCTTCGGACCCTGGCTGTGGCAGCTTGCTCAGCAGCTCTCCGAGGAGAGGCGAGAACGCATACGTTCCGAGGAGCGTTCGGAGATGGCCGCGCACCTGCACGACTCGGTCCTCCAGACCCTCGCTCTGATTCAGCGAACCGAGGACCCCCAGAAGATGTCCAGTCTGGCCCGCGTGCAGGAAAGGGAGTTGCGCGCCTGGCTGTTCGGGCAGAGCGGGAATGCGGCCGCCGACTTGCTCAGCACTGCGATCGATGCCATGGCCAGCCGGGTCGAGAGCCTGCAGCACGTGCCCGTCGAAGCAGTCGTCGTCGGGGATCGCTCGATGGATGAAGACTTGATGTTCATGGTTCACGCATGCGCCGAAGCAACCGTCAATGCGGCGAAACATTCCGGCGCGAACTCGGTTTCGGTTTACGTCGAGGTCGAGGACGACGTGATCAACGCGTTCGTGCGCGACTCCGGCAAGGGTTTCGACCCACATGACATTCCCCCCGACCGGGGCGGCATCGCGGAATCGATCCGTGCCCGCATGGAGCGCATCGGAGGAGATACCGAGATCATCAGCGCACCGGGCGAAGGAACCGAAATCAGGCTGAGTTTGCCGAGGTCGGCATGAAAAACGCCACCATCAGTGTCTTTCTCGTAGACGACCATCAATTCTTCCTGTCCGGTGTGAGGTCCGAGCTGGGGGGGCAGTTCTCGATCGTCGGTGAAGCAGGCGAGGTGTCCCAGGCCGTCAAGGGAATACTCGATAAACAGCCGGACGTGATCTTGCTCGACGTGCACATGCCCGGAGGCGGGGGCCTGGCCGTCATCGAAGAGGTTCGCAAAACCAACGCCGACGCGTGCTTCCTTGCCCTCTCCGTCTCGGACGCCGCCGAAGACGTCATCGCCATCATCCGGGCCGGAGCCCGCGGCTACGTGACCAAGAGCATCTCGCCGCCGGAGCTCGCCAATGCCATTCGCCGGGTGCACGACGGCGATGCCGTGTTCTCGCCGCGCCTCGCGGGTTTCGTGCTCGATGCCTTTGCGGGCTCGGTCCAAACGCCGATCGATCCGGAGCTCGACCAGCTCACCCAGCGCGAACGCGAGGTCATGCGTTACATCGCGCGCGGCTACGCCTACAAAGAGGTCGCGCGCGAGCTGCACATCTCGACCAAGACGGTCGAGAGCCATGTCTCGGCCGTGCTGCGCAAGTTGCAGCTATCGAGCAGACACGAACTGACCCGCTGGGCCACCGACCGGCGCCTCGTCTAGGGAGCTTCTCGGACGCCGAGCCACAAACATCGAGCGATGTTTGGACGGAGCCGGCGGTCGGCGGCTATCGTGGCGATCATGTCCGACGATGAGCCGCGGCTTGACGAACGGGTGCGTGAAGCGTTGGAAGCCACGGGGATCCCTTACGAGGTCCTCCCCTGCGAGGAGCACCTGGCCGACACCGAGACCTTCTCGCGGCACTACGGATTTCCGATGGAGAACAACGCCAACACCATCCTCGTCGCATCGAAAAGGGGACCGAAGCGCCATACGGCATGCGTGTTGCTTGCCACCACATCGCTCGATGTGAACAACTCGGTCAAGCGCCAGATGGGAGTGTCGAAGGCATCGTTCGCCAACGCCGAGGAGACCGCGGAGTTGACGGGCATGCGAATCGGAGGAGTCACCGCTTTCGGCCTTCCCGACGACGTACCTCTGCTCGTCGACGAGCGCGTTATGCAGTGTGAATGGATCATCCTCGGGGGCGGAAATCGCACCTCCAAGATCAAGACCTCGCCCGAGGTACTGCGCCGGGCGCCAAACATGACGATCGTCGCAGATCTCGCGAAGTAATGGCGGGTCTGGGTGCGTCGGACTGTGAACACCCGTCCGGCGGCATGCTGGCGCAGCCGGTAAATGCGGTCACGGGCCTCGGTCTCGTCGCAGCCGGGGGCTGGATCATTGCCCGGAGCCTCCGCAGATCACAGCGGCGAGCCGGAACGCTGGCGTTCGGAGCCTCGGTGGTCGCGGCGGGCACCGGCAGCGTGCTCTACCACGGACCGCAGCCCTCCTATGCGAAGGCGGTGCACGACCTCTCGATTGTGGCCGTGTTGTCACAGGTCGCCGTCTACGAACTGGCGCACCGGCGACGCGGCGCAGTCCCCGAGCCCAGGGCCTACGCCACCGCGCTTGCTTCCATCGGCCTGGGAGCCGCGGCCTACGCCCTGGGGCGAACCTCGTCGCCGTTGTGCGATCCCGGCTCCGTCCTGCAGCTGCACGGAGCGTGGCACCTGCTCGCCGGACTATCGCTCGCCGCCTACGCACGCGCCCGCCTCGAGAGTCCCACTCGGTGAGTGCCGCGGGTGCCTACGATGTCATCGTCGTGGGCGGTGGGATCATCGGGTTATCGGTTGCCCGCGAACTGAAGCGCGCCGGGGTCGAGCGGGTTGCGGTGCTGGAACGCGAGGGAGCGGTCGGGCAACTTTCCTCGTCGCGCGCGAACGGAGGCGTCAGGGCTCAGTTCACGACGCCGGTCAATATCTCCTTCTCTCTGTATTCGATCGGCGAGTTCGAACGCCTCGCCGCCGCGCACGACGATCTACTCCAGTTCCATCAAACCGGATACCTCTTTGCGACCGGCACCGCTCGAGGAGAGAGTCTTCTGCGCGCCGCGGTAAAGCTGCAGCGTTCTGTTGGCTTGGATGTCGAGTGGCTCACGCCCGCCGAAGTCGTCAAGCTTGCGCCCATCATGCGGAGCGACGGCCTGCGCGGTGGCACCTGGCACGCGCGCGACGGCTTCTTGGATCCGTACGGTGCCGTCGAGGTGATGAGGCGTGAGGCTCGCGCTCTGGGGGCCGAGCTCCGGCTCAACTCGGAGGTTCGTGCGCTCGAGAGGGTACGGGAAGGCTTCAAGGTGAGCGCGAACCGGGATGAGCTGCGCGCCGTGTACGTCGTAAACGCGGCGGGAGCGCACGCCCGCCTCGTCGGAGAGTTGATGGGGGTCGAAGTTCCCGTCTTTCCGGTGCGCCGGAACCTTGCCTTCGTGCGAGCATCGGGGCATCCCACCGACCTCATTCCCATGTGCGTCGATTTCGATACGGGCGTGCTCGTCCGGCGCGAGGTCGGGGGTGGTTACCTCATCGCTTACTCGAATCCCACCGACGAGCCGGGCTGGGAGACCGGGCTGGATCCGCGCTTCCTCGACGAGGTTTCCAAACGGATCGGTAACCGATTCCCGCGGGTGGCGGAGGTTCCCATCGACCCTCGACATTGCTGGGCAGGGCTCTACCCCGAGACTCAAGACCATCACGCGATCGTCGGCATGAGTCCGGAGATAGAGGGCTTCGTCCAGTGCGCCGGCTTCGGAGGTCACGGGGTCATGCACGCCCCCGCCGCGGGTCGCGCGGTGTCGGAGCTGGTAACCCAAGGTTCGTGTAGCTCGTTCGATCTCCACGTCCTGCGGCCCTCGCGCTTTGCGGAAGGCGACCTGACGATGGAGAGCGCGGTCTTCTAGGCCCTGCGGGCGCCCGCCTCGGAGGTTCTCGATGGCTCCTCGACCTGGGATCTGACGATGGCGCTGAAGGACCCCTCATCCGCCAGACGCTGGAGCACCACGAGCGTGATGTCGTCGTCCTGCTCCCACTGCGGTCCCGCGAAGGCGCGCAGCTCGTCGAGCAGGCTGCCTATCGCGCTGCGGGAGCTGTGGGCGTTCTCGAGCACGGTCTTCATGCGAGGAAACCCGAACATCTCGCCGCCGCTGTTGCGAGCCTCGGCCAGCCCGTCGCTGTGCAAGACAATCGAGTCACCCGGTCGCAGGATCATCTCGCTCTCCTCGTAAACGACCTGACCCATTAGACCCAGCGGCATCCCCCTCGCCCTGAACTCCCACAACCGCCGCCCGTTGCAGATGTAGGGAACGTTGTGACCGGCGTTGGCCATGACCGTCTTGCCCGTGACGGGATCGATGATGGCGCACAGGCAGGTAACGAACATGTTCTGTGGGATGTCGCTGCAAAGCTGCTCGTTGGCCCTTCGAAGAATCTCGGCGGGATTGAGCGAGCGCGGTATCTCGCCCCGGAGCAAGCTGCGGGTCGTGGCCATGACCAGTGCCGCCGGAACGCCCTTCCCGGTTACGTCCCCGGCGACGAGTGCGATACGTCCATCCGGCAGATCCATGAAGTCGTAGAAATCGCCGCCCACCTCGCGCGCCGGATGGTAGTGCACCTCGACGTCCCATCCCTCGACCTGCGGAAGCCTCTGAGGCAAGAGCTGCTGCTGAATCATCCGGGCGACGCGCATCTCGCTCTCGACGCGCTCTCGCTCCCGAAGATCGTTGTCGTGTTCACGCACCAGCAGCGCGACCCGCACGGCGGCGGCGGTATGACTGCTGAGCTTCTCGAGCAGACGATAGTCCTGGGTCGAATAATCGGAATCGCTCAAACGGGGGCCGAGGTTGAGTACACCCACCAGCTCGCCCTGGCTCACCAGCGGCACGGCCAGCTTGACGTACACGTCACGGAAGTTGGCGAGCGACTCCGAGCCCAGATCGTCCTTGTCCAGATCCAGGGGCCCGAGGGCCCGGCGAAGCGTGTCAACCGCGGCCGCGTCTAGCTCGATCTCGTCGAAGTCGTCGCCGCGCACTCGATCGATTCCGCCCTGCACCGAGAAGGCGATCCGGTACATCTTCTCGGTGTCCGCATTGAGTGCCGCTTCGCTGTTCCGAGGAACCCACACCGACACACCCGTGGGGGCCACCGTCTCGGAGACGACCGTCAGCAGTTCATTGGACAGCGTTTCGAGATCGATCTCCTGTCGCAGGCGAGCGGTGAAGTCGTCCACAGTTCGGGCCGCGTCGTAGCGCGCCCGGTAGAACTGCCGGTCGATGAGGTTCTGGATCCTGCGCCTCAACGGCTGAGCCGCGAGCGACACCAGTAGCGTCGCCACCGCTACCGTGAAGTAGGAGCGGGTGACGAAGGTACCGACGGTGACCACGATGATCCCGTAGCCAAGGGCGAGGATCCCGGTGAGCGCGCCGTAGACCAAGGTTCGGTTGATGAAGACGTCGAGGTCCCATAGGCGGTACCGCAGCACGGACACACCGATTGAGATCGGCAGCAGCAGCACCGCAATGGCAAGCAGCACCAGGAGAACGAGGTCGTAGATCGCCTGGACGCGTGGCGTCACGAGCGTGAGATTCTCGAAGCCCGTGCCCAGTCCGGGATTGAAGGCGAAGAGGAAGACAACGGCAAAGACGATCGCGGCCAGCGCCGAGACGACGAGCTTCGTTTGTTGTTTGTGAAGGGGACTGGCGACCACGAGGTAGCGGTAGATCTGGGCCGCGGTGCCGGAACCAACGCCGGCGACCACGACGGTCATGCGAAGCACCTCGTTCCAGGTGGTGGCGTCGATGAACGAGCCGGGAAACGCGATCCACAAAGTCACGTGTATCGCCGCACCGATCGCCAGGTACCGAGCCCAGCTCGGCACGAACCGCCCATCGGGAAAGAGGAACAGGAACAGCACCAGAGACAGACCGAGCACCGATCGAGCCGTCTCCGGCGAGAACGGATTCGAGTGCCCGACGTATTGAGAGATCTCATAGAGCACCGAGTTCTCGCCGAGCAGATTGAGCGGCGCGAACCACGCCATGCCCGCCGACAGCAACAGGATCGACGAGAGTCCGGTCATCCAATCGTCCGACTTGCGCGCGAAGATCACGACGCCGATGAGGGCGAAGATGGCGAAGCTAAGAAGCCTGAATAGGAGATCGACCAGCAATAGGGCCTCGGTGCGGATCCCGATCTCGCCCAACCGCTTGGGAAGCTCGGAGTCCACGGAGAAGACACCGGATTGAAACAGCGCGTCCAGGGAGCTCTGCCCCCACAGGGCCCAGAAGCCGGCGACTGCGGAGACCAGCGCGCAACCCGCCACCGCGGCCCAGACGAGGCGAAGTCCGACCAGATAGGGGCCGCGACAAACCGTCCGCGCGCCGGACGACTGGGACGACGCGGAGGCGCGACGACGGATACGGCCGCTGAGGGAGTTCACCTGCTGCACCGAGTCATTATCCTGGTCCGCACCAGTTACAACCAGGGGGTTTCCTACGTAGTTCGTCGGAGATATCCCAATTACCCGCATTGCAGACACGGACGAAGTGGAGTTTTGTAATGGGCGTGCAGGAGACGGGCCACCAGGACGACAGTTCGAACCGGACCGCCGGCGAGGGCGGGAAGGCGCGCCGGATCGCCTTTTATGTCCTATTGATCCTCTTCGCGCTCTTGCACGTCACATCACCACTCCCGTACGCCCTGCTTGGCTGGTTCCTGGAAGAGGGCACAATCTCTCACCGCGTTCACCTGATTGTGTTCGGTTGGGTCTTCGTGCTGAGTTTGGTCGGCCTTCTCGCTCAGGTGCGCAGGCCCGAAACGAAGCTGGCTCAGATGTACCAGGTCCTGATCTCGATTGTTCTCTTCAACGCCATCACGATGATTGTCGACCGATACGTCGATCCCTTCGTCATCGTGATCCTGTTCCTGCCTTTCGGGCTCGTCGCCCTGCACCCGAACCGCTCGGGTTTGCTCGCCCCGTCCACACATTTAAGCAAGACCTTGATGGCACTCGCGGTAGTCGCGGCCGTCCCGCTTGTCACCGATGCTGTTGTGCAGTTTCAGATCGGGGTGGAGGCAACTCGCATCGCCGCACCGATCTTCGAGGAGCTCGAGAACCAGCCAAACCTCAGCGACGCGGAATTCGAGCGGCTATTTAACGCTGCGGCGCGCCGGGTCACCGATTCGCCTGAGCAGGCCGAAGAGGCCGCGCACGCGGGTCACTGGTCGGCCATGGGGGCTTTCAATCTCATCATCACGGGGCTCGCGGTCGTCGCGGCCTTCAGGCCGCTGGGATGGAGGCTGCCGGCGTGGTCCGCGGGTCTGTCGGCCGCGCTGTTCGGGCTCGCTTCGATCGCCAACCCTGGAGACGCGAGCGCCCTCAACGGCTACTGGTCGGTGTTTGCGATCGCCTGGGGCATCGGGTTCATCGTCACCGCGGAGGCCACCCGGCGAGAAAGCAAACCTGCGACCGTCGCGATGCCTAACACCGCCTGAGCCACGAGCCCGACTGGGTTCGGGCTAACGCACCTCGATCTCGAGGACGTTCGAGGTCACGGTCAACCGCGGCACCCTCTGGATCAAGTCCAGCACCGCGGCGCGCTCCGCATCCTGGTTGAAGCGCCCCAACCACCGCTCGGGAGCCTCGCTCTCGGTTGATAGGACGAGACCGTAGCGATACCGGCCGGGGGCTGGGGGCCTGAAGTTGGCGAAGGTCGACAGCGGCATGTAGGCCGCGTCGCCGGACGGATCACCGGGGTCGAACGACTCTCCTGGTGCCAGACGCCGGAAGTCGGCGGCACGCAACGGTGCGACGAGCGGGTCCTCGGGTGACGGGGGGCCCGCGACCACCTCGTCCCCGCGCGAGACCGAGGGCGCGTAGCGCGGGAATCGCACTCCCTCCTCGGAGCCGTCCAAGATGCCCACCATCCAGAGCTCGTGGTCGGTCGCGTTGCGAAGCTCGATGCTCACCGGAACCGGTGAGTCAACCGGCGAGGGACTTCGCGGCCCGCGCAAGACAAGGGTGACGGGGGATGGAGATCCCCCGTCACCGCCTTCTCGGAACGTCATCCGAGTGAAGCTACCCCTCGTCTTGTGCTGGCCCCCCCTCGTCTTCGGCGGTTATCGAAGCTTTGGTGCTTTCGGCCTCCTGTCGAATGCGCTGCAGCACCTGCGGATTCAGTTCCTTGGCCTCGAAGACGCCGACCATCCGGTCCATCACCTCGAGGGCTTGGTCGATATTGCCCGCCTTCGCTTCTGCACGAGCGTGCTGCCGCATGGCCATGTTCAGGGTTATGTTGTCGACTCCCTCACCCTCGATCGAAGCCTCCTCGACGGTTGACAGTAGCCGTGCGCTCTCCTGTGGTCTCGCCTCTTTGATCCGCAGCTCCTTGTCGGCGGACAGGTACTTGAAGTCGCGCTCGGCGTTCACGCCCTTTTCGAGGCGCGCGTTGTCGGCCTGCGTGTGATCACCGTGCTCCTCGAGCTAGGTATCCATCGCGTCGTTCCCGGCATTCAGTGC
>JBOGWW010000041.1:0-2407 GCA_050693655.1 Actinomycetota bacterium
GCCCGCACGCCGCCGATGCCCAGCACGATCTCCTGACGAAGACGGTGCTCGCTCCCGCCCGCGTAGAGGCGGTCGGTCACCTCTCGCTCCTCCGGCGCGTTGTCCTCGATGTCGCAGTCCAGCAGGTACAGGGGCACGCGCCCGACCTGTGCACACCAAACCTGGGCGATGCACCGGCTCCCCTCGAGATCGACCTCGACCTTGACGGGCCCGTCATCACCCGAGGCCACCAGCGTCAGCGGCATCCCGTGGGGATCGAGCGCCGGATAGCGCTCCTGTTGCCATCCGTCGTCGTTCAATTGCTGCCGGAAGTAGCCCTGGCGGTAGAGGAGCCCGATTCCGACCAGTGGGAGCCCGAGATCGCTGGCGGCCTTGAGATGGTCGCCCGCAAGGACGCCGAGGCCTCCCGAATACGTGGGCAGGGCCTCGCTCACGCCGAACTCGGGCGAGAAGTAGGCGACCGTGGAGATGTCGGCGAGCCCCTCGTGGCCCTGGTACCAGCGCGGTTCGTTGAGGTAGCCGTCGAGGCCCTCCTTCACGGAAGCCAGGAAGGTCAAGAAGGGACTGTCCTGGGCCAGCTCGTTGAGTCGTTCCTTGGATACCGCCCCCAGCATGCGCACCGGGTCGTGGCCCGAGGCCTCCCAGGCGTCTGCGTCGATCCAGCGCCAGAGATCGAGTGCGCGTCCGTCCCAAGACCATCTGAGGTTCGTCGCTATGGCGGGTAAAGCGTCAAGGGGCTCGGGTAAGGACGCGCGAACCGCAAAACTCCTGAGTGCCTTCATCGGGACAGTGTCGCGCAGGCCAAGTGGGGCAAAGTAGCCTCCTTGCTACGTATTTTTCCGGGACAAATGGACTACGCAAGCACCGCCCGCCGGGCTGGAAATGGCAACCATGGAGCCGTCAGGAAGGAGCAACGCCGGCGTGAAGTCTTTCCTTCGAAGGGGTCACGTCATCATCGAGAACGTCGAACCGCAGGTCGATTGCGGGCGCTGGCGCGCGAAGGCGACCGCCGGCGAAAGGGTGGACGTGAGCGCCGACCTGTACCGTGACGGGCCCTCCGTGCTCGCTGCGGCAGTGCGCTACCGGGGGCCGGGCGACAAGAAATGGTCGGAGTCGCGCATGGTCCATCTCGACAACGACCGCTGGACGGGCTCCTTCGTGCCCGATCGCATAGGAGTGTGGGAGTTCGGCGTCGAGGCCTGGACCGACCGCTTCGCTACCTGGCGCCGCGACCTCATCAAGCGGGTGGAGGCCGCCCAGGACGTCGACCTCGAGCTGCAGGAGGGGGCGCAGTTACTGGAGGATCACCTCAAGGCGTTCCCCGCGGCCGAGCGAAAGCGGATCAAGGAGGCGATCGCAACGCTGCGACTGCCGAGCGAGCGAGAGCGAGCGGAGCTGGTGAGGGGAAGCAATTCGGACCCGGGCTCGAGCTTCGAGGACCTGAGCATAAAGGCCGCCCTCGACGAGCGCACCGCCGAGCTCATGGCGGCGCGCCACACGCGCGCCGGCTCGAGTGTCACCAAGCCCGCGCTACAGCTCACGGTCGATAGGGAGCTGGCGCGCTTCGGTGCCTGGTACGAGCTCTTCCCTCGTTCCACCGGCAGGAGGGGCGAGCACGGCACCTTCGAAACCACCGCCGAGGAGCTGTCGCGGATCGCCGATATGGGCTTCGACATCGTGTACCTGCCCCCGATCCACCCGATCGGCACCACCTTCCGCAAGGGGCGCAACAACACGCTCGATCCCGCTCCGGATGACGTCGGCGTGCCCTGGGCCATCGGCAGCCCGGAGGGTGGTCACACCGCGATTCACCCCGACCTGGGAACCCTCGACGACTTCAGGCGCTTCGTGAAGGAGACGGAGCGCCACGGGCTCGAGGTCGCGCTCGACTTCGCCATCCAGTGCTCGCCCGACCACCCCTGGGTCACCGCGCACCCCGAGTGGTTCATGCACCGTTCCGACGGGTCGATTCGCTACGCCGAGAATCCTCCGAAGAAGTACCCGGACATCTATCCCATCGACTTCGACACCACCGACCCCGAGGGCCTGTGGAACGAGCTCAAGAGCGTGCTGGATTTCTGGATCGACGCCGGCGTGAAGATCTTTCGCGTGGACAACCCGCACACCAAGGCGCTGCCCTTCTGGGAGTGGGCCATCGGCGAGATCAAAGCCGAGCATCCCGAGATCATCTTCTTGTCCGAGGCCTTCACCCGTCCCAAGGTCATGAAGGGCCTGGCCAAGCTGGGCTTCACCCAGAGCTACACCTACTTCACCTGGCGGAACACGAAGGACGAGCTCACCGACTACCTGACCGAGCTCACCACGACCGAAATGGCGAAGTACTTCAGGCCCAACTTCTTCACCAACACGCCCGACATCCTGCACGAGTACCTGCAGACCGGGGGCC
>JBOGWW010000042.1:0-1844 GCA_050693655.1 Actinomycetota bacterium
GTCGAACAACCAGTCCGGGAGCAGCTCACCGTGAAAGATGTTGCCCCCGGTCAGTCCGAAACGAGACTCCAGGTCGGGGGGGCCGAACACGACCCGTTGCTCGATTAGGTCGCTCAGCCCCGGAGCGTAGCGCTCGAGGGTCGCGACCACCGAGTCACCGATGGCCTCCCGACGTTCGTCCCAGGTGCCCTCGCCCAAGCGGTAGGGCGCGTACTGGGCAAAGATCGAAAGGGTGTGCTTGTTCTCGGGGGCGAGCTCCGGTTCGGTCGCGGTCTGCAGCCACGCCTCGACGAAGAAGTTCTCTGCCGGCCGGCCCTCGGCGGACTGCCGGCAGGCCTTCTCGAGGTAGTCGATCGAAGGGCTGACGGAGATCGTTCCGGTGTGCTCGGGACCGACGACGCCCGCGGGACCCATTCCCTTGAACCTCGGCAGCCCCGACAGCGCGCAATTGACCTTGACCACGGTTCCCTCGGTCGGGAAGAGTTCGATGTCGTCTACGAAGTCGGCGGGTAAACGATCGACACCGACGAACGCGACCGTTGCTTGCGCCGTTGCATTCGAGCACACGATCGAAGCGTCTATCTCTTCGCCCGACGCGAGTATCACTCCGGCGGCGCGTCTACGCCCGTCGAGCTTGAGTTCGCTCACCTCCGCCTCGGTTCGAAGCTCGCCCCCGTGCGCGCGCAACACTTCGGCCAGCGCCGAGGTGATCGCCCCCATTCCCCCCCGCACGAAACCCCAGGCGCCGTCGCTTCCCGTAGCCTGGCCAAATGCGTGGTGCAGCGCGATGTAAGCGGTCCCCGGAGTGCGAGGCCCGGCGAGCGTCGAGATGATTCCCTCGCTCGCGAGCATCCCCTGGAGCAGTTCGGTCTCGTAGTACTCCTCGGCGAGGTCGGCGATGCTCCCATCCACCGTCTTGGCGAACAATCCCTGGATGTCGCTCTGCCGGAACGCCCGCCGCACCTGCTTGCGGGTCGCCGGATAGCTGAGGAAGGGGCGAAACCGGCGGGCGGCCTCGTCGAAGAGCGCTTGGACCCGCTCGTAGGCATCGGCGTCCCTTGCCGACAGCTCGGAGATCGCCGCGTGGCGTTTTGCGGAATCGCGCCAGATGACGAGTCCGCCTCCCTCTTCGTAGGGATGAAAACGGCTGGGATCCTTGATCCTGATGTCGAGTTCGAGGCCCAGCTCGCGAAGAATCTCGGGGAGCATCAGGGAGAGCGAGTAGGAAGCGGTCGAGATGTGAAAGCCCTCGAAGAGCTCCTCGGTGACGCACGCGCCGCCGACCCGATCGGTACGCTCGAGCACCACCACACTGAGGCCTTGCTTGGCGAGATAGCAGGCGCAGACGAGGCCGTTGTGCCCGGCTCCCACCACCGCGACGTCGTACTCCTTCGTCACGGACCAGAGTTCCTCGAACGCCAACGCGGGGGAAGCTCGATGGCGATCACTGCATATGCCATTTGTGGGCGACCTCCCAAGCGGCTGCGGAATGAGGAAAAGCAGGCTACCTTGAAGGCATGGCTCGTTCCGCTTTCTGCACGACCTGCTCTCGGACCGTCTACGTCGAGTTCGAGGATTCTCTCGTCTGTCCCGTGTGCTCCTCGCCCATCCTCGAGGCGCTCGAGGTCGAGCCCGACCACCAGCACGTCCCGACCCACGGCGGGGAATCGAAGTCCGAGGCTCAAACCTCGGAACGAAAATAGTTCGCCGACAGCACCCTGCCCTCCTCGAGCACCAGCGTAGTTACCGACCCCGTCTCACAGGGCAAGCGATCGAGCCACGGAGGCCTGCGACTTCGGGTCAAGGCGAGGCGAGCCACCATCACCGGAGTCTGATGGGATACG
>JBOGWW010000043.1:0-6387 GCA_050693655.1 Actinomycetota bacterium
TTCAAGTAAGGCCGGGGCGCTTCACTCCGAGGCGGCGAGAACCCAGGGGGCATCGGGGCGGCCTCCGTCGAGAGCCAGGCCCGGGCCGCACTCGTCGGAGCGGTAGCCGGCCGGCATCGAGGGATAGACGTCGCGCCAGTACGCGATGGCGAGCGCGCCGGCCGCCCGAGGAGGAGCATCGAGAAGCTGGGCCATCTCGGTATCGCGCTGCATCGCCATACATTCGGTCTGAGCCTCATTGCTCACGCCGCTCATGTGAATCGCTTCGTGGCTGAGCACGTGCACGGCCACGACCTGCTCGGGCGTGGGATTCAGTTTGTCCGAGCTCAGTAGTCCGACAGGTCACCGCATTGCTCGCGCTTGATGAGCGTCCAGCGTTCCGGTTCCCCGTCGCTCCCGAAGACCACGTAGCCGAGGTCGGCGCCCACATCGACGAACGCGCCCCCGAAACTCTGGCAGCGCACGTCGACCTTCGTCCCGACGAACTCAGTGGCCGCCGCGGCGAGCCTGCGCTCGAGCCGAACTCGGAGCGCGACGGCGCCAGCGCAACAATTCCGAGTACCACCAGAAGTCCGACGGCGATGTAGGGAAAGGAGCGCGGGCGACCGAGACCATCGGTGCGCGCCGACATCCAGCGAAGGGTGACTGCCGCGGCCCCGACGAGCAACGCGACACCGAGCCACGCAAGCACGTCAGTGACCTCCTCGAGATCTCATCCTCGAAGCATCGGCAGCGCGCGGCCCTCTCATGAGGGCGCAAGCTAACCGGCGGTCGAGGAACCCAGGTAGCCGAGCATTCCGCCGGCAAGCAGCAACTCTCGCTCGCGCGGTAGAAGCTCGACGCCCAACTCGATCTCGGCTCCCGATCCGCTGTGGGCGACCACCGACTCGGCTCCCGCGGCGATCGCGGCACTAAGGTCGTGGATCACCCACTCGTCTCCGACCGCCACGTCCTGATCCTCCGCGCGGCCGAAGAGCAGCGGCAGTATCCCCTGGGCGATCAGGTTCTGCCGGTGAATGCGAGCGAAGCTCCGGGCCACGATGGTCCGAATTCCGAGGTGCGAGGCCGACAGCGCAGCTTGCTCGCGCGACGAGCCCTGACCGTAGTTGTGTCCCGCAACGATGATTCCACCGTTCCACTCGCGCGCCCGGTCGTGGAACTGCGGATCGATTCTGCGGAACATGAACTCGGCACATGCGGGGATGTTCGACCACAGTGCGATTCCGAGCGCGCCGTCGGGGGCCATGTCGCCGGTCGACACGTCGTCGCCGAGCACGATGAGCACCCGCGCCCTCACCGTGGCGGCCACCGGTTGCGGCACCGGAGGCGGCACGATGTTCGCGCCTCTCAGGATCTCGATTCGCTCGGCGCCCTCCGGCGAGGGCTCGATGATGTGACGGTCGACGACCTCGGGGTCGTAGCTCGCCGGACCGATCTCCGGAAGCGCACCCAACCGGCGAGGATCGGTGATCGCGCCCCGCAGCGCGCTCGCAGCGGCGATGGAGGGCGAGCACAAATAGACTTCGTCGCCGGCAGTGCCACTGCGGCCGGGAAAGTTGCGGTTGAAGGTGCGAAGGGACGGCACCCCCGCCGAAGGAGCCTGACCCACGCCGATGCAGGGACCGCAAACCGCCTCGAGGACGCGCGCCCCGGCCCCCACAAGGTCCCGGTAGACGTTCGAGCGCGCGGCCGCGTCCAGAATCTGACGCGATCCGGGGCTGACGGTCATGTCTACGTCGTGATGAACGACGGCACCTTGCAGGACGCCTGCGACGCGGGCCAGGTCCTCGTAGGACGAGTTGACCGACGATCCCAAGCACACTTGTCCCACCGCCGTGCCCTCGACCTCGGCGACCGGAACCACGTTGCCCGGCGAATGCGGTTTCGCGACCAGTGGTTCCAGTAACGAAAGGTCGATTACCTCGACCTCGTCGTAGCTTGCCTCGGAGGCGGACAGCGCTATGAAGTCCCCTTCCCGTTGCTGCGCCGACAGCCATTCACACGTGCGTTCGTCACTCGGGAACACTCCGGTCGTCGCACCCGTCTCGAGCACCATGTTGCAGATGGTGGCGCGCTCCATCACCGAAAGCGTGGCCACGCCCTCACCGACGAACTCGAACACCTTGCCGCGACCGCCCCGAGTTCCATGACGCCGGAGCAACTCGAGAACGACGTCCTTGGCCTCGACCCAGTCCGGCAGGGTTCCTCGCAACTCGACTCCCACCACCGACGGACACGGAATCCAAAACCCGTGACCCGCGAGGGCCACGGCGACGTCGACGCCGCCGGCGCCGACCGCGAACATGCCCGCGGCCCCGGCCATCGTCGTGTGGGAGTCGGCTCCCACGAGAACCTGGCCCGGGAGCGCGAAACGTTCTAGGTGAATGCTGTGCGAGATCCCGTTGCCGGCTTTCGAGCATTTGATCCCGTGGCGCGCAGAAAAGGATTGAAGAAAGCGATGCTCGTCCATGTTGAGTTCGTCCACCTGCAGCACGTTGTGGTCCACGTACATCACCGCAAGCGGAACCTTCACGCGCTCCACGCCGAGCGCTTCGAACTGCAGGTAAGTCATCGAGCCGGTGGCGTCCTCGATGAGAACCTGATCGGGCTTCAGATGAAGCTCCTCGCCGGGTCGAAGCTCTCCGTCAACGATGTTCTTCGACAGCAGCCGGTTCGTCAGGTTCACGGCGTTTCCGGCTCCGCGCCCCCCGATGCTCTGGCGTCGACCTCTTTGTAAAGGCGCATGCCGATCGGTCGCTCGGACTCCTCGGCCAGATGACCGATGAGCCCCGCCGTCCGGGCGAGCAGCGCGAAGCCACGCGTGAGCGGGGGAGGGAAACCGAGATCGGCAAGCACCGCGCCCGCCGCCCCCGCTCCATTGATGGGCAGTGCTTTAGTCGTGGCCGTTTGGTGAGCGGCGGCCACGAACTCCAGCAGTTTCATATGCGGCCCCAGCAATCCCACCCCGCGTGCGAGTTGGTACAGACGAGGTGTACGAGGATCGGTCTCGCGGTGAATCGGATGTCCGAGCCCGGGAATCCGCTTGCCCGCGTCGAGGGTCTCCCCGACCGCTTCGCCGGCCGCCGCTCGCAGCGCCGCGTCTTCGGATCGTTGCTCCGAGGCCAGGGACTCGAGGACCTCGTGCAGGAAGCGAGCGGTGTCCTCCACCGGCCCGAGAAAGACGCTGCCGCCGCCCAACAGTCCGGCGGCGACCGCCCCTTGCAGCGCTTCGGGCGCGCCCGTGTAAGTGAGCCTCGCCGCCAGTGCAGTGGGAGTCAGCCCGTGGTCGGCGAGCGAGACGAGCACCGCGTTGAAGAGCGTCGCCTCGGCCTCGGAGGGTTTGCTGCCGGCGGCGAGTAGGAAGGCCAGGTCCGCAAAGGACATCCGTCCCATAACTTCGTTCGCGAGGTCATGGCCGCGCACCGTTATCGCGTCGGGAGTGGCGTGCCCCACCGAGGTCATGAGCCAGTCCTGGGAATCCGAATTCACGGCTTCTCTCCGTTCGCGCGCGCGGGCTCGAAATCGCTCTCGCGGTCGTTGCGCTCGGACGGCAACTCGTGCTTTGCGATCCTGCCCGTCGGGGTGTGCGGTAGGTCGTCGACGACCTCGACATACCGGGGAACCTTGAAGGGTGCGAGTCGCTCGGCCGCGAAGGCGCGCAACTCGGCGGGCGAAACACTGGCACCGTTGGTGAGCACGACGAAGGCCTTTACCTCTTCCTCGGAAAGCTCCGAAGGAACCCCGATGACCGCGGCCTCGTCCACGTACGCATGAGCCTCGAGCGCGGTCTCGACCTCGAGCGGCGCCAGGTTCTCGCCCCGTCGGCGAATGAGTTCCTTCCTGCGCCCCACGAAGGTGAAGGTGCCATCGTCGTTTACCCGAACGAGGTCGCCGGTGCGGAGCCAGCCGTCGGACAGCACCTTGTTCGTCTCGTCGGGCATACCGTAGTAGCCGACCATGACCGCGGGATTCTTCAACTCGAGCTCCCCTACCTCCCCGACTCCCACCTCTCGTTCCTCCTCGATGACCCGCGCCTGATTGATCTCACCCATGCTCGGATGCTGGCGAGCGCTTCCGAGGGTCTCGTAGGGGCGCGTGCCCTTGCGCCAGATGAGCCCGTAGGGGCTCTCGGACAGCGCGTAACCGCACACGATCTCGAGTTCGAAACGGCGTTCGATCGCGAGGTGACGATCCCTCGCGGGGGAGGGGCCCGTGTAGCAAAGCCTCAGCGGGTTGTCGGCATCGTCGTCCCGCTCCGGCTGGCGCATCAGGATCTCGATCATGGCGCCGATCGCATTGAATTCCGTCGCGCCGTAACGCCGCGCCGAGTCGATGAACCCGCTACCCGAAAAGCGCGGCAGAAGGATCAGCCCGGCGCGCGCCGCGACCGAGCCCAGGACCGAGTAGGCCGGGGCGTTGACGTGGAACAGGGGAAGCGAGGTCATCAGACGGTCCGACTCGTCGAGGCCCAACCAGAAGGGGAAGCCCTCCCCCGCCATGGCGTAGGCCCGCTGCGTCTGCATCACCAGCTTGGAGCGTCCCGTGGTCCCCGAGGTCGGAATCATCACCGCGACGTCGTCGGGCCGAGCCCCCGCGGCCACCTCCGCGCCGGGTGCCGTGGCCAGTTCCTCCGCGAGGACGAATTGCGCGCCGGCCGCCTGTGCGTCGATGGCGCTCTCGATCGACTCCCTCAGTCCGTCGTCGCTCACCACGACGTGGGGCTGCACCTGGCCGATGAGCCCGGCGAGCTCCTCGGCGCGGCTCTCGGGGTTCACCGCGACGAGCGACGCTCCGAGATGCACGGTGGCGAGCCAGGTGAAGAGGTAATCGGAGGAGTTGCGCGCAGTCGCCAGAACCCTCTTGGACCGACCGGCCCCTAGTTGCTCGAGCGCGTGAGCCGCCGCAGCGACGCGCTCGTGGGCCTGCTCGAAGGTCCAGGTCGCGTCCTCGTAGAACAGCCATTCCTTACCGGGCGCGCTCTCGACCGCGGACTCGAACAGCCGGGGGATCGTTTGCGCGGCCCCCGTTTCCTCCTGCGATGGCGCCTTCAACGGGCGCGAGCTTTGGCGGGCACGGACGAGGCCACCCAATCCTCGGCCCAACGCTCGAGCTCGGTGATGACCGCCTCGAGCGCGCGGCCCTTCTCGGTCAACTCGTAGCGCACGCCCACGGGTTGAGTCGCTTCGACGCTGCGTGTCACCAGTTTCTCGGATTCGAGCTCCTTGAGTCGCAGCGACAGCGACCGGTCCGAGATCTCGGGGATGTGCGCCGCGAGTTCGGAGAACCGCAGGGGCCGGTACATGATGGCGCGCAGGATCGTGCCGCTCCACCTCTTGCCCACCAACTCGATGGCCTTCCGGAAGTGAGGGCAGAATTCCTTGTCCGGGCTGGAGGCCATGATTATCCCTGCGCCTCGGCTCGGGGATTCGGGAGCGGAGTCAAAACGTCGTCCAGCTTGTCGCGCAGGTGCTCGTAGTCGGGCGGGAGCGCCAGACGCTCCCCGAGAGTCTCGATGGGCTCGTCGACGTCGAAGCCGGGACCGAGGGTCGCTATCTCGAACAGCACACCAGAGGGCTCGCGGAAGTAGATTGACTTGAAATAGTAGCGATCGATGATGGGCGTGACGTCGGCGCCCGCGTCCACGACTCGCTGGCGCCAGGTCTCGTGCTCGTCCATCGGGGAGGCCCAGGCGACGTGGTGCACGGCGCCGCCTCCGCTGAGACCAGGCGTAGCCGGTGCCGGGTCGTAGACGTAAAACGATCCCCGCAGCTCGCCGCGCGCGGTCCACGACGAATCGGATTCCGGATCGAAGTTCAAGGTGGAGCCCAGGAGCCCCTTGCTGGCCGTCGCGTCGGCGGTGTAGGCACGCACTCCGTCAAAGCCCTGGAGTGCGAATTCCTGGGGAATCTCGGGGTGACGGGCGCTCAGCGGTTCGTCGGTCGTTTCGGGCACGGCGAGCTCGAGACCCAGACCCTCCGGATCGTCGAACCGCAGCCGCTTCCCGGCGCGCTGAGATACGACCCCGCGGGACTCGAGCCGCTGGGACCAGAAGTCGAGGGCCTCTTCGGAGCCCACGCGCCAGGTGATGCGATGCACCATGCCGGCTCCGGCGCGGCCCCTCGCCACTCCGGGGTACTCGAAGAAGGTGATGTCGGAGCCCGCGCCCCCCGCCTCGTCGGCGTAGAAGAGGTGATAGACGGTCGGGTCGTCCTGATTGACCGACTTCTTGACGAGCCTGAGGCCCAGGGTATCCGAATAGAACCTCACGTTCTGCGGGGCGTCGCCCGTGATCGCGGTGATGTGGTGGATACCTTCCAGCTTCATGTGGCCTCCTCGGCTGCGTTCGCCCATCGAATTTATCCGCCCGTTACCCGGGCTCCACCCAAC
>JBOGWW010000044.1:0-1942 GCA_050693655.1 Actinomycetota bacterium
GTTCGGCACGCTGGGCCGAAGCAGGCGGGTCAGGGCGAGCGTGCCGAACACGAGCAAGAGCCCCACCAGGGCGAATATTCCGATGGTTACGTAACTCCCGAAATAACCTTCAGGCACTTAGCTATCCCGCTTCCATTTGGATCGCTGCCTCCATCTCGGTGCGCGTTGGTCGAAACGCTCGACCGGCGGCACTGAGTGTTGGGATTCCAGTGGCTCCCAGGTTAGCGCGAGGGGTTCCCAAAACCCGCAGACACGCAGGAAAGCCGCTGTTCACCTGCCGAAAACTATCACGCACGGGGCCACGCCTAGGTGGATGGTTCGTTCGTGAACCTGATCCCGAGCGAGCCGCGTAGGATTCGAGGATGGGGCAACCGGGAAGAGGGTCCGTGGCGCTCAGGGCCGGGGGCCTCATGTCCGGCGCCCTCAGAGACCTCGTCAAGCCCCCCTTCTCGGTCATGCTGCTACTCGACCTGCTCGTCTTTGGCGCTTCGGCGAGCTTCTCGCAGCAGGTCGACGACGCCGCGCTGTTCGGAGCGTTGTTGCTAACCGTCGTTTCCGCCTACGTCCAAATCGCGACGACGATGGCGGCGGCGAGTGAGGAACATCGTTCGGCGGACGATTGGATAAAGCTGTCCTTTAGGCGACGGGTGTTCTGGCGCTTCCTGCTCACCGGTCTCGTCACCATCGTCCTCATCCTGCTGGGTCTTCTCGTGTTCGTCGTTGGAGGGCTGGTGCTGGGAGCGATGCTGGGTCTGGCTCAGACCGTATCGATCCTTCAGCGGCAGTGGCCCCGCGCCGCTCTGCGCAAGAGCGTTGCGCTGAGCGAGGGCCACCGGTTGCCTCTCGGCACGATCTGCGCGGTGCTCTACATCCTGCCGAACGCCGTGATGCAGACCGGGACTCAACTCCGTTGGGAGCGTGCGCTGGGTCTCGGATGGCACGCACTGGGCGCCGTCGCCACGGCCGCGACCCTCGTCGGTGTAATCGCGCTGGCGCGCGCCTATGTGGCGCTGGACGGACCGGCGACCGAGATCGATAGCGGCAAACGCTCGACCGCGGTGCGCTGAGGTCTGAAGGAAAATCAAAGTCACAACCGGCTCCAACTTCGCTTGCTGGATGCCGGGTTTGGGTTTGCTCAGCCGCCCGCGCTGAAGAAGAAGGTCGCCCGCTCGGCGAAGTCGATCAGGGGCCCCCAGTAGAGACCGAGGCCCACCGTGGCCACGGCCGTGAGCACCACCACCCCTCGGGCCAGTCCGCCGGACCTCTCGGCGGCCACCGCTTCGCCGCCCTCGTCCCTCTCCTGCATGTACATCACGACGAGGACCTTTAGATAGAAAAACGCGGCGATGGCGCTGGCGAGCACGCCGACGACGACCAGCCAGGCGTAGCCCTCCTCGACGGCGGCCCCGAAAACGACCACCTTCCCGACGAAACCCGCGGTCGCCGGCACTCCGGCCAGCGACAGGAGGAACAAAGTCAGGGCGCCGCCGAGCAGGGGATGGTCGTAGTAGAGGCCGCGGAAGTCGTCGACCTTCGTCCGTTTCTCGTCCCGGCCGGCGAGAAGTGCAACCACGGCGAACGCTCCCAGAACCGTGATTCCGTAGGTGGCCAGATAGAACAACGAACCGGATACCCCTCGATCGTTCGATGCGATGATCCCGGTGAAGACGAAGCCCGCATGCGCGATCGACGAGTACGCGAGCAGGCGCTTGAGGTCCTCCTGCACCACCGCCAGCACCGAGCCGACGAGCATGGTGAGAACCGCAACACCGATGATGAGCGGGCGCCAGTCTCCGCGGAGCGGAAAGAGAATCGCGTCGAGCAGGCGGAGCAACACCGCGAATCCCGCGAGCTTCGTGGCCGCCGCCATGAAACCGGTTACGGGGGATGGTGCCCCCTGGTAGGCATCCGGGGTCCACATGTGAAAGGGGACCGCAGCGAT
>JBOGWW010000045.1:0-5893 GCA_050693655.1 Actinomycetota bacterium
GCCGAGAACTACCTGTTGCGGAGTCTGGCGCACCTCGCCCTGGCGCGAGCGACTGCGAGGGACTTCGCGGAAGCCGAGTCGCTGATAGAGCGCGCCGACTCGATACTCGGTCGCGTGGCGGCTCCTCAGGGACTGTCGTTTCTGCACGGCGCGCACGCCTACGTGGCGCTCGCCCGGGCCCGGCTATTGTTGGGCGATCCGAGTGGAGCGCAGGCTCTGGTGGGGCCGTTGCTGGTGGAGGCGGCCCGGGCCGGCTGGAAAGAGCCCGAGGCCGATGCCGCGCTGGTGCTGGGGCTGTCGCGGCGTGCGTTGGGCGACGCCGAAGGAGCGTGGGAGCCTCTGCGCCGGGCGTTGCGCCTTTCCGACGAGGTGGGTCTGCAACGGATCGCGTGCGAGGCTCATATGGCGGCGGCCTCGCTCGCCACGGACTCGGGGCGGCCCGACGATGCCCGCCGTCACCACGATCGCGCCGCGACACTGATCGATGTCCTCGCCTCCACCCTCGACGACGATGACCGGCGCATGTATCTCGAACGATCGCGCGCGGCCCGACCACTCCCCTGACTAGAGCAGCTCCGCCAGGAGGTTTGCCGCTCGCGCGGCTCCGTCGGTTTCGACCGCTCGATAATTCACGTCGCGCCCGACCTCCCGCGCGATCGCATCCGCTATGGCTATGTCTATGGCTTCGGGGGAAGCGGCATCGAAGTCCATGCAGCGGCCCCCGCCGTAGCGTTCCAACCGATGACGAACGTGGAGATTTTGCTCGAAGTGGTTGCGCAGGGGGAAGTACAGGAAGGGTCTTTGATTGGCGGTGAGCTCCATGGTGGTCGTGAGACCGCCGTGCACGAGAGCTAGGTCACATGCGGCGAGATGCCGGTACAGCCCATGGACGTAACCCCGTACCCCGAGGCCTTCGTGCGCGGGCAGGGACTTGGGGTCGATCCGGGGGCCGGCGACGACGATCATGCGCAGCTCCGGTACGGCTCGCTTGGCCTCGGGGTAGGCCGCGATGATTCGCCGCAGCAGATGACTTCCCACTCCCGAGCCACCGACCGTGACGATGCACACCTTTTCTTCCGCCGAATAGCCCAATTCGGCTCGCAATGCTTCGCGATCCGAGAGGTCGGTGGGATTGAAGCCGGTCACGTATCCCGAGAACGAGAAGTGCTGCTCCGTCCACGAGCGGATGCCGGGCAGGGACTCTCCGAACGCACGCGGCACGATGTCGTCCGGGTTCCCCACGAAAACCGAGCGGTCTCGAAGGCGCGGGAAGCGCTCGATGTGCTCGATCATCTCTGCGTTGAGATCGGCTGCGACGAACCGCTCCCGGTCGTCCGCTCCCGGCATCGGAAGCCACCCGACGAAGTCGGTCAACCAGGCGAAGTTCGATTTCTTGAGCTCGGGATTCTCGTGCAGGAAGTAGTCCAGCTCCCAACCCTCATCGGCGATCCACAGGTCGAAGTGCTTGTCGCGAACGAGATCGTCGAAGACCATGAAGTTGGCCACGAGGATCTCGTCCATGTTGCGGATCGCCTGGAGCGCATGGAGGTCGTGCTCCGCGCATTCGCTCTCGATGTGCTGCGATTCGTTCGCAAGGTGTTCCGACGCGGGGTGAACACTCTCTCCCTCGGTTTCGAGAACCCTCGTCACCGGGTGCTGGGCGAGCCATTCGATCTCGAGGTCGGGGTGGAGCTTGCGCAACTCCTGGGCTATGGCGACATCCCGCCGAGCGTGGCCGAGACCGATCGGCGAGGAAACGAACAGTGCTCGCTTGGGACGTCGCATCGGTTGGGTCCAGCGCGCCGTCGCCGGTTTGGTGGGAGCAAGAGACTCGATGAACGAGCGAATCAGGCCGTTGACCTTGACCGGATGGCGAGCCTGTGGCTGGTGGCCGGCCCCCTCCAGCACGACCAGCGAGCCGCCGGCAAGCTCCGCCAAACGCTCGGCTCGGGCGAGCGGTTGGCACATGTCCTGATCGCCGGCGACGACCAGGGTCGGACACTTCAAGCTGCGGCACAGCTTCTCGGCCTCGGCCGAGCTTCCGGGCGAGGAGACGCCCAGCGTCGTCCGTCCGTGGCCCGGAGAGTCCAGTACTGCCAGCAGGGTCTCGGCGGTCGTCTCGCACGCCCAGCCGACCGCGTCCTCCCACTGTTTTGTGGAGTGCGGCTCGGGAAGCAACTGGTCGAGGAAGAACCCGGCGTAACTCTTGAAGTCGCGCAACCAGTAGTGGCGGTTCTCCTTCGCCCAACCTTCTTCGGTATCGAGTCGTGCATCGAAGTCGTGTTGGAGGCGGTGGGAATGAGGCGGCGACAGTTGGGCGATGCCCGGCGCAAACGCGATCACGCCGAGCGACTTATCGGGGCGCGCCACGGCCAGTTGGACCGCCCACCGCACGCCCGTGCAGAGACCGACCAAGACCGCGCGTTCGGTACCGGTTGACGCCATCACGTCGAGCGCGTCTTGAACGTATTCGTCGTCGGAGTAGGCCTCGTTCGAGATGGGACGATCGGAACGGCCATTTCCACGCGGATCGAAACAAACGACGCGAAAGTGGCGCGCGAGGTAGGGGATCTGAGCCTTCCACATGCGTGAGTGGACGATGGCAAACGTCGGCAGGAACAGGACCGTGGGATCTCCGTCGCCGTAACGCTCGTAGAAGATCTTGACGCCGTCTCGCTCGATGTATCCCTCGCTTTCGGGATAAATCGCCCTCACCGGCAGCACCCCCTTTTCTCTGCTTGCTCAGCCATGGTCGCAGAACCTTGCTTCGTCCAGACGGTTCACGAGTCGGCTCTCATCCTTCGTGGCGATGTTGCAAACCGGTTGCAACACGGCTGCGACAGCGAGACCGAGTATCAGCCGGACAAGTCCACCGTGGGAAGGAGAGTGGTGATCATGGCGATCAGGCAAGAGAAGGGTGCGGTCCAAGACATCGTCTACGACCTTCAGGGGTCGTTGCTCGAGGCCTGCTCCTGCGGAATCCTTTGTCCCTGCTGGATCGGCGAGGATCCCGATGGAGGCAGCTGCGACGCCTTCATCGCCTACCATTTCGACGCCGGCACCGTCAGAGGAGTCGACGTCGGCGGACTCTCGCTCGTCAACGTCGTCCTCATCCCGGGCAACGTGCTTGCCGGCTCGTGGAAGATCGTGATGTTCGTAGACGATCGCGCCACCGACGAGCAGCTCGATGCCCTCACTTCGGCCTACGGCGGCAAGCTCGGTGGCCCCCTGGCGGACCTCGCCGGGCTGGTGGGAGAGGTCCTCGACGTGCGGAGGGCACCGATTCGTCACGAGATCCGCGACGGTGCCGGCACCCTCGCCGTCGGCGACTTCGTAAGCGCCGAGATGGCGCCCTATTCCGGCGCGGACGGGAGCTTGACGACCCTGCAGAACACGATCTTCTCGACCGTGCCGGGTTCTCCCGCGTACGTCTCCAAGGCGTCGCGCAACACGGTCAACCTTCCCGAGTACGGGATGGTGTGGTCGTTCGAGGGCCGCAACGCCATCCAGTCCGACTACCGCATCACTCACACGGACGCGTAGTGACGATCGCGACGCAAGCCTCTAGTAGGGCCGCGCCTCTCCCGCGGATCATCCCCGGCGCGATCGGGCTGGCCTGGTTCGTGGCCGTTGCGGCCGAGGTGTCCGGAGGTTCCTCCCTCGCGCATCACGACACGTTGCTGGAGGGCGGTCTCCCCTGGGGAGCCGCCCTCGCGCTCTTCATCCTCGCCTGGCAATTGATGATCGTCGCGATGATGCTTCCGAGCAGTCTTCCGCTGATCCGCATGTTCGTCGCAGCCGCCGCCGACCAACCCCGTCCGCGGGCCGTCGTCGGTTTCTTCCTGGGGGCCTACGCACTGGTGTGGGGCGCCTTCGGACTCATCGCCTTCGCCGGCGATGCGATCCTGCACAGGGTCGTAGAGGCCAACCCCCGTTTGGATGCGAACGCGTGGGTCGTCTCGGCCGGTGTCCTCGCGCTGGCTGGTGCGTTTCAGTTCTCCTCGCTCAAGGACCGCTGCCTGCGCGAATGCCGGCACCCGGGAGTGTTCCTCCTGCAGCACTACCGCCGGGGGACGAGGAATGCGCTTCGGCTCGGAATTCGTCACGGGCTGTTCTGTCTCGGCTGCTGTTGGGCGCTGATGTTGGTGTCGTTCGCGGTGGGAGTCGCCAACCTTTGGTGGATGGCCGTCCTGACCGCATTGATGGTCTACGAGAAGACCGGCCGTAAGAGCGCCGAGGTGACCACGGCGGCGGGCGCGGCTTTGCTCGCGATGGGCGCGACGGTGGCCGTCCTCGGGTTGTTCACCCACTGACGACGGGGCCCTCGCTCAAAGCCGAGCCGCTGTGTGCCGGTCGCCGGCACACCTATACTCGCCCGTTCGCCGAGGCATCGTGGGGGGTCGGAAGGGTTGTTGCCGGCACGAATTTTCCCCGGGCCTTCGACACGACGCCGCTGTGCTGTCCGTCGCGGGCTTCGGTCTTTACCGGCCAGTACACCCACAACCACGGTGTGAGGGACACGGTGTCGGCAGAGCTCATGGACCAATCGACCACCGTGCAGCGGTACCTGCGTGAATCCGGATACCGGACCGCCATCGCCGGCAAGTACTTGAACCATTGGGACATGGCCGTACCACCGCCGCACTTCGACCGCTGGGCGGTCTTCAGCGGGGACCCCGGCAAGGACGGCCACTACCAGGAGGACTGGAACCTCGACGGAAGCCGTCGCACGCTTCCCGGCTACACCACCACCATCATCACGAAGAAGTCGCTGCGGTTTCTGGACGACTTCGAGGGCGATGACGACCGGCCCTGGCTTTTCGTCTTCCCCTACGCTCCCCACCCGCCCTTCGAGGCCGAGCCCAAGTACCGGAAGGCGTCGCCGCCAAGATGGAGCGGCAACCCGGCGGTGTTCGAGAAGCGGCTGGGCGATAAGCCCCCCTGGCTACGGCTGCGCGCCAAGAGCCCCGCAGAGGGCCGGAAGGCCCGCACGGGCCAGTTCCGCACGCTGCTCTCGGTCGACGACATGGTGGGATCCATCTTCGGCAAGCTGAACGAACTCGGCGAAGCGCGCTCGACGATGGCCTTCTACCTGTCGGACAACGGGTTCATGTGGGGTGAGCACGGGATCGTCAACAAACGGCACCCCTATCTCCCGTCGGTGAGGACGCCCTCTTCATGCGCTGGCCCGGAGAGGTCGCGAGAGGGAAGACGGATCGAAGGATGGTGGCGAACATAGACATCGCTCCCACCGTGATGGATGCCGCCGGCGTCGGCCCGTCGGGACCCGCTTTCGACGGGGAGTCCCTCCTCTCGTCGACGCCGAGAAGTCGCCTGCTGCTCGAGTATTGGACGGATCCGGTCGCGCCTCGCATACCGACCTGGGCCTCTACGCTGACGAAGGACCAGCAGTACACCGAGTACTACCGCTCCGACGGCACGAGAAGGTTCCGAGAGCTCTACGACCTCGACTCGGATCCCCACCAACTCCTAAACCGGCTGGGAGACGGGGACCGGAGCAACGATCCCTCGCCGCAACGACTGGATTCTCTAAGCCGGCGGCTGGAAAAGGATCGCTCCTGCGTCGCCCAAAGCTGTCCCTGACGGGATACGGCGAGCTATTCGCCTGCGGGTCATCGGAGGTTCCGAAAGAACCCGCGGAGGTCATCGATCAGCAGGTGGGGCACCTCCATGGCGGGGAAGTGCCCACCGCGGTCGAACTCAGACCAGTGATCGATCCTGTTCTCGGGATCCATCAAGTGCCGGACGAACGTGTCTGAGCCGAACACCGCAAAGCCGGTCGGGGCGGCACCTTCGTCCCCCCATTCCTGCGCATGCATGCTCTCGTACAGGAAATGTGCGGCGGAGGCGCCGGTGCGGGTGAACCAGTAGA
>JBOGWW010000046.1:0-23501 GCA_050693655.1 Actinomycetota bacterium
CGGTGCGGGTTGCGCAGCCCGTAGGCGTAGATCTCGCCCAGGGCCCCCTCGGTACCGACGAAGGGGTTCGAGGGCGGGATGCCGTACTCGCCACTCGCCCCGTCGCTCCCCTCCGGATCGATGCGAAGGACCTTTCCGTGGGGCATGCCCAGGTCCTGCGGATCGTCCGACGCCACGCCCGCGCCGCCGTCGCCGGCCGCGACGTAAAGCAGCCCGTAGTCCCCGTCGCCGGGCCCGGCGGTCGGGTTGAAGCCGATCTCCTGAAAGCCGTGGATGAAGCTTCTGAAGCCCACCCGCAGCACCTCGCGCGAGCTACCGGTGAAGCTCCCGGCTGCGGGGTCGTCGGCGGTCCACTCGGTAATCACCCCGTGATGCGACGGGTTGGGCTGCGAGGGTAGGTCGGGGGTCTCGGTCTCGAGCGCGCCGCGCGCCTCCGTGTGGACCGTGTAGAACTTGCCGTTATCCGCGAACTCGGGATGGAAGGCCACGAAGCCGAAGCCGGAGCCGAGCCCCCGGCCCGACCAGAAGTCCGGTGCGAACGCCGCTCCCACGTCCAGATAGGGCTGCGGCGTGCCGTCCTCCACCAGGTAGAGCATGCCGTTCAGGTCGGGCACGTACATGCGACCGGAGCCGTCGGGCACCTCGCCCAGATAGTTGATCCGGGCCCGGCGCATGAGGCGAGGGTCGGTGGGCGGCGGCGTGGGCTGGGATTGGGGAAAGGTGGCGAAGTGCTCGAGCGTGAGGCCCAGGCCCGAGGCGACGGGCTCCTCGGGGATGGGATCCGCTATGGGGTCCTCGGTTTGGGCCGGAGCCGGGGCGGGGGCCGCCAGCAGGGCCACCACCACCGCCAGGGTCAGGAACGCGACGAAAGGCCTGCGACGTGCAACGGACGCTGCGAGCATCTGGATCCCCCCTGAAGCTACGGATTTAGAAAGCGGTTTCTGAAAGCGCTTTCTCCCTACCCAAGCAAGGCTAATCGGATATTTCGGCCTGTCAAGACCATTCGGAGGAGGGTCGCCCTCGAAGCTCGGGAACCCGACCGTTAGAGCGGGGGCGGTGACGTGGAATCCCGGATCACGAGCTCGTGGCCGGTACGCCGGCGCCGGGCGCGGGTGGCCGGCTTTCCGAGGGTGAGCTCCAGGGCCATCTCGCCCATGTCCGCCATCGGCAATCGCACCGTCGTTAGCGCGGGGGCGAGGTGGGCGGAGACGGCGACATCGTCCAGACCCACCAGAGAAACCTCCTCGGGCACGGAGCGCCTTCCCGCACGAAGAGCAGACAGGGCTCCGATCGCCATCACGTCCGTCATCGCGATGATCGCCGTCGTATCCGACCCTCGCTCGAGTACGCGCTGCGCTGCGGCCACCCCACCCTCACGCGAAAAGGCGTCGTGCTCCACGAGTACGGAGCTTGGGTCAAGACCGGCAACCTCGACCTCGTCGCAGATCCCCGCGAGCCGGTCGGCGACCGTCGTCAAATGATTCGGCCCGGCCAACACCGCGAGCCGCCGATGGCCGAGCTCGATCAGATGTCGTGCGGCACTCGCGCCGGCGCCGCGGTTGTCCGGCAACACCGCGTCGACGGGGATGTGATGACGGCCGACCAGAGCGACACGTCCCCCGGCGTTGCGGAACGCAAGCAGCTCCGCCGCCGTTACGGCCTCCTCTGCCGCATCCACGTAGCCCGACCCCGCCATGACGATGGAGCCGACCCGGTGCGCCTTCAACGAGCGAATACGCGCCACCTCCGTCTCGGGCCTGCGGTCGGACTCGTTGATCAGCACCATGAGATCGTGCTTGTCGGCGACGCGAAGGACGCCCTTGGCGATCTCGGCGAAGTAGGGGTCGGCCACGTCGTGCACGATGAGCCCCACAACCGCCGGAGTCGCTCCCGCCAGAGCGCGGGCATGGGCGTTGGGAATGTACTCGAGCGACGCCGCGACCTCCAGGACTCGCTCCACGAGCTCGGGGCTGACGCTTTGGTGCCCGGCAAGCGCTCGTGAGGCCGTGGCCAGCGACACTCCCGCCGCCTCGGCAACATCGAGCAGACGCGGAGAACGCCGGAGGTCAGCCACGAGTCTCCCTCTCGAAATACGACACCACGTTCCACGCTACCGGAGTCGCCCGTCGCTCGGCGCATCGTTGTCGACCTATCGGCTTAACTCGCTGAGCTCCAGGTTGACTCCTGCTTGCGTCGTCGAAAGATATCTTGCGTCGCACCCTGAAGCGCACCGCCTCCGCCACTTCTTCACCGTGGGGACTAACGCCAGGAGGGTTTGTGGAACACAGACGTCGTGTGACGGCGTGGATGTTCCGAAAAGCTAGCGGCGGCGTGCGGCGGCGGGTCCGCGAGATCAGAGGCTGATCCGGCAGGCAAATTCGTGACCCGCCTATTGGACGATCAGTCGAACCGGTTCATCCTCGGAGATCCGCGCTGCGGGGAACCGCAGGGGGCGACCCCCTTCGAGTCGGAACTGATAGCCGGAATGCTCGGAGAGGTTCTCCAGGTCCACCTCCATGACGCAGACGGTGGGAATCCGTTCGACGCCCCAGTCGATGCTCGGATCCGCGTTCTCGGCTCGGCCGGCCGGCAGCTCCCCTTCGGCCAGATCTTCTCCGTCCTGGGACTCGAGAGTGAAGCGCGCGCCGGCATGGACGTACTCGTAGGGCCGGGCGCCGGCGCACTCGACGCCCTCGGTCCTGATCTCGTTGTCGGCAACAACCACGAGGAGGCGAACGTCGACGGTGTCGGACCGGCCGCAGCTCACGAGAGCCAGGAGGACGACCGACACAATGCGCCCTGCGGTGCTCGGCATCGTCGTCAGCCGCCCTCGGCGGTGGAGGGCTCGAAGAGCTTCTCGAGGTGCCCGGCAAGGTCGGCGGCATGGACACCGCCAGGCCAGCCACGCAGGATCTTGCCTCCCGGTGCGATCAGCGCGACGAGGGGCGGCTCGTCGGCAGCGTAATTGAGCCAGACGCTCTCGTCGCCCACCGCGATTGGATGACCGAGCTGCAGATCCTGCGCGTACCCGCGCGCCCCCTCGGCGTCGTCCGCAGGAACCACTCCGAGTAGACCGATCGCTCCTTCATGCTCATCGACGACCCCGGCTACCGCGCGGTGCACGTCGGCGCACCTGTCGCACCAGCTTGCGGTGAACATCAGCACGAGGGGTCTGTCGTCCCAGAGGTCGCTCGCGGTGACGGGCGTCCCGTCGAGCAGGTCTGCAGAGAAGTCGGGCGCCGCAACCGCGGAGCGAGGCGGCTTCCGGAACGCGACGTCACTCGGCAGCGGCCCCGGCAGATCGCCGGCTCCTCCGTGCGACTCGCCGTCGGTGGAGGAGGTGTCGTTGGAATTGGTACAGCCGGCCATGTGGAGCACGACGAGGAGAACCAACGAGATGAAGCGCGTCGCGGCGCGCGATCCGTTAATCACGTCGTCTCCAAGGGAGTCTCGGCCCGAGGAGGTCGGTGGTGTCGAGCGAACCCTGGTGCCTGCAGCTCAAGCACCACCGTTCCTCACTCGTCGTCAGTTATTGTCCTGGCCTCCTCCGGGAGTGGTGTCCCTAACGTGCACATCGCAGGTTTGCGTTGCTGTCTGGGTCTGGTCGGTCTCCGACGTCGCCGTCAGAGTCACGGTCGTGCGCGCGTTGCCCGGACTCCGCAGGACGTGCACCGGGACCTCGACCGTCTCGCCGGCCTCCGCAAAAGCAAGCGCGTTGGGAAGCCTTGCCTCCCAGTTGTTGGCGCTGGAGTCAGCCGACAGGCGATAGACGTCGGAATCGAAGACTCCTTCGCCGGCTTCGCCCGTGTTGGTCAATGGGAAGTTGCACGTGGCCAGGAAGCCGGGTTGCTGGCCGATCTTGGCCGGGCTCCCGAGCGCGACGTCCCGCTCGAAGTCGCCGGCGCCGTCGAAGCGACGCACGCCGATGTCGTAGAACAGCTCGCCGTTCTCGTCTCGACCGGTGTTGAGGATGTAGAAGTGCAAGCGGTTGAAGTCGTCGACGTACTCGTACTCGCTATCCGAGTTCGTTCCGGCATGGAAAGTTGCGTCGTTGAGCTGGCGAGGATCACCGCGCACGACCGCGACCGGGGTGCCGTCGGGCCGGTAGAAGTCGATCATGTTGATGTCCTCGGGGTTCGGGTCGATGAGCCACACCCGCGGGGTTCCGCTGTTGCGGCTCTTGGACAGCAACACTCCATGGCCCGGCGTGAAGGAGTCGTTGCCGACCCGGTCCACGACCTCCAGGCGGTAGTGCAGGAAGCCGGTCCCGGGACAGTAGAACGGCTCGAGACCCTGGTTGTCACAGCTGCCCGCTAAGTCTCCTCCGGCGCCGAACGCGACGGTGACACCGAGCTGGTCGTCGTCGGGAACCACCGAGCGAGCCTTGACTCTGACGACCGCGACTCCCTGGTCGGCGAGCTCGTTGCGCTGCAGCGTGACCTGCTCGTCGTCCGTGAGCACGCCCAGTTGGTTCTTGAAGTGCAGCAAGTGGTGAGGGCCGAGGCCGGAACCACCCTGGTTCGGTACCTGCCAGCGGTTGTGGGTGCCGCCCGGGCCGTTGAACGTCCCGCGGCTCATCATCTCCCAGTAGCCGGTGAAGTTGCGGATGTTGTCGGCGAACGGGTTGTTGTAGTTGTCGGGTAATCCGAGGATGTGGCTGAACTCGTGGGCGTAGACGCTCTGCCCCGAGCTCTCGGCCTGCGTAGAGCTTCTCGGGTTGCTGGACGCGTTCGGCCAGTGGTTGGCCGCGGCGCGCCAAGACGTCCACTCAACGTAGCGCGTGGCCGCGTAGTTCGTCATGGGCTCGCCGAGCTGGTTCAGTACCACGCCTTCTTCGGCCCCGGGAGGGCCGAACGAGGCGGGCACGTCCTCCGGGTTCTCGAAGAGCATCTCCCCGAACTCCTGCCAGGTCGACGACTCGTCGTGCGCCGCGCTCACGTAGAAAACGAAGTCGTAGCCACAGTTTGAGATCCCGCTGCCACCGCCACCGGGAGGACAGCCGATGTCGGCGCGCCACGCGGCGTTGCTGTCGGTGCGGAGGTTCTTGCCACAGTTGTCGCCCTGCGGGCAGTATCTGGCAGCCGGCGAGTTAAACGAGCCATCGGGGATGCCGTACTCGTGCAGCTTGCCGGGAAGCGTATAGGGCCCGAAGGTGTCGATGCTGACGCCGAGCCGTCCGTGAGAGTCCTCCATCCAGTAGCCGTGGATGGTCTGGCCGCCGTTGTATTCGTTCGGGACCGTCAGGTACTCGTCCATCCACCGCCGTACGTCCGATACGGGCTCGTGTCCGGGCTGTGGGTTACCGAAGGGGTGCGCCTCCGGATCCTGGCTGATTAAGAACGGCTGGTCGGTGAAGTCTGCGAGAACGACGGCCCCTCTGAACTGCTCCACGCTTCCTTCGACGGATTCGTCGTGCCATTCATCGGGCCGGACCTGCGTGTAGTCGGCCCACGTCAATTCCGCCTGGTCGACCCAGTTCTGGGCGTCGATGGGTTGGAGCGCCGGATGGTTGGCTACGTCCGGAGGAGCCTTTGCGGCTACTGGGGCGCCCCCGGCGGTGATCAACAGCGTCAGGGCGGCGGCCGCAGCGATGCCGCGGATAAGCCAAGCGCGCGCTCCCGAGCGCGCTTCTTGAGTTCCTACGGTCATGCGATTCCTCCCGCGATCAGATGAGGGATCAACGCGATGCCCTCAACGGTCATCGCGCCTGCCTAACTGCCGGTCGGTTCCCCGCGCGCTGCCGAGACCCAATAGGGGTCGGACGGATGGCGACGTCCGGCAGAACAAGGAATCGGGCGGTCAGCCCTGTCAGACCGGTGTGCCCCTCCTCCCCCCTCGGGCTCCCACGGGGCACGGGCGTGGGGGCCCCAGATCTAAAGCGAAATCGATTGGCCCGTATCTTTGCTCGCCCACCTTGTGAAGTCAACAAAGAAGGGGCCCCGAGGGCCCCTTCTGGTCTTTGTGCTTGCCTGCTCCCCCTTCGGGAGCTCAGGTGCTCGGATCGGTTAGCGGTTAGCGGCGTTCTTGTACTGCCGGGTCGAAAGCGGAATGAAGACCGCAAGGATGATGACGATCCAGATGAGCGAGTAGAGGACCGGATTCTGCAGCGACCACGCCTCTGGAACGGGAACGGTGCCCGTGTTCCCGAACGCCTCGCGCACCGACTGAGCCACGGACGAGATGGGATTCCACTCGGCGAAGGTCTTGAGGGGGCCGGGCAAGGCGTTGATGTCCACGAACGTGTTGGCGATGAACGTCAACGGAAAGATGAACATGAACGAGGCGTTGTTGATGACCTCGACGCTCGATACCTTCAGTCCGAAGTAGGCCATGATCCAGGAGAACGAGTAGGCAAAGAGCAGCAGCAGCAGGAAGCCGCCGATGGCGTCGAGCGCGTCCGTCCGGATCCTCCAGCCCACTACCAAGCCGGTGAGGGACATGACGAGAATCGAGGCGGAGTTGTAGGCGATGTCGCTTGCGGTGCGACCTGCGAGGACGGCGCTGCGCGCCATTGGCAGCGACCTGAAGCGATCGATGATGCCCTTGGTCATGTCCTCGGCGAGGCCGGCCCCCGTGTAGGTCGAGCCGAAGATCACCGTCTGGACGAAGACCCCCGCTATCAGGTACTCGCGGTAGGTCGTCCCTCCGATGGCGATCGAGCCGCCGAACACGTACCCGAAGAGCACCACGAACATGATCGGGGACATGAGAGTCCAGATCAGGAGCTCGGGGATCCGCTTGATCTTGATCAGGTTGCGTTTCGCAACGACGCCGCTGTCCGCAAAGGCCATTGCAACTTGATTCATCGGACGGCCTCCTTCTCTCTAGCCTCGGTACGGTCGCCCTGGTCCGCTTCGGCTTCGTCTTCTTCCGCGACCTCTTCGGCCACGTGGCCCGTGAGCGAGAGGAACACGTCGTCGAGGGTGGGGCGGCGCAGCCCTATGTCGGCGACCGCGATGTTCGCGTCCGAGAGTCGCTGGAGGATCTGCCGGAGCGTATCCGCGCCTCCGGTGACCGCGGTCGTCAGCTTGCGGGTCTGCTCGTCCACCTGTATCTCCTCGCCATGACAGAAGTTTGCGAGGATCGTCTGCGCCGGGGCCAGGTCGGCGGCATTTGCGAGCACACTTTCGACGCGCTCGCCACCAACCTGGGCCTTGAGTTCGTCCGAGGTGCCATGAGCGATCTTGTGACCCCGGTCGATGACGACGATGTCGTCGGCCAGCCGCTCGGCCTCCTCCATGTACTGCGTCGTCAACAGAACCGTTGACCCGCCCCGGACCAGCTCCTGGATCGTGCCCCACATCTGGATGCGGCTCCGGGGGTCCAGGCCGGTCGTGGGCTCGTCGAGAAAGATGACCTCGGGCTTGGCAACGAGGGCCGCGGCCAGGTCGAGCCGGCGCCGCATACCGCCCGAATAGGTCTTCGCCGGGCGATTCCCGGCCTCGACCAGATCGAACTGTTCCAGCAGTTCGCGAGCGCGCGCCTGAGACTTCTTCTTGCCGAGATGGTAGAGCCTGCCCACCATGTCGAGGTTCTCGTACCCGGTCAGATGCTCATCTACGGCGGCGGTCTGACCGGACAGCCCGATCCGCCTCCGAACCTTGACCGGTTCGGCGCACACGTCCAGCCCGGCCACCTCGACCGAGCCTTCATCCGGATCCAGTAGCGTCGTGAGAATCCGTACCGCGGTGGTCTTCCCCGCCCCGTTGGGTCCGAGTAGTCCGAGGACGGTTCCCTTGGGAACCACCAGATCGAGACCGTCGAGCGCAACCACTTTGCCGTAGCGCTTGACCAACCCCTGGGTTCGAATCATGTAGTCCATTGCCTCACCTCTCTCGTATCCACCGAAGGTTTCTGGTCATGCCACCGGACACCACCCGTCGTTGAGGGAGTGCCCGTGTAATCCCGGCCCGGACTCGCGGGGACCTCCACGGGTCCCTCCGCAAGTGGCTCTCGCCCGAGCCGAACGCTCGAGCTTGCAGGCAAGTCGAGCAAACCGGCGAAGACGTTACCGCGGTCCTGGGCAAATGGGAACCCTTTCGCTCCAAAAATCGCGGTCCTGTTCTCGAGCAACACGCCACCCTCCCTTCGGCGCCGTCGTGTCCCTGGCTGTTCTCGGTTTAAGACTCTCGGGAACCTAGTAACTCATCGCGGGTCTGGAAAATTCCTTCGATTGCTGGGCGCGTCCATTCCATGGGGGCCCGGCTCGAGGCCCGGCTCAAACACGGAGAGACCGCAGACTTCAAACTCGACCAGACCTGGATCGACGTTCCCGGCAAAAGGGACGAGTGGGAAGGGTAATTCTTCGTCAACGTGGGGTGACAGCGTCGCCGGGGCTGTGCATGCTCGGACTTGGCCGGCAGCACATTCGGACCTCGGCGCTGTACCCGAACTTCCCCGACCCGGATCTCGAGAACGGGGGGCCGCGCCTACTACGGAACGAACTACCATCGATTGGTGCGCGTGAAGAGGAGCTACGACCCGGACAACTTCTTCCGCTTCCCGCAGTCGCTTCCCGGTTGAGCTGCGGAACCACTTGGGAGGGCTGCCGGCGAGCTAGTCGAGGGATGCCCAGAAACTTCGTAACACCGGCGCGACCAGCTCGGGAGCCTCGGCCATCCAGCAGTGTTCAAGCTCATCCAAGCGAGCGGTATCGGCCCCCAGCACACGCGCAACCTCCAGCGACCTGGCCTCGTGTTTGGGCGGGTCGAGCAGCAGCAGTATCAGCCCCCTGGCCGCGGGGGACCCTTGATGTCGTCCCACCACTCGGAGCCCACGTTGGGTACCACAGAGCGATAGAAATCCAAGATGCTCCGGCTCATGGTCTCATCATGAGCCGAACCGATCGCCCGGGCCTCGTTCAGAGGGACTCCCACACTCGATAGGCGCATCGCCGTGCTGGTCTGATCCTCGGGTGGGGCCTCGCGCATGGCTTTCATCATCTCCTCGCCCACTCCTGGAGTCTGCAGTCTGTGAACTCGCTCGGGCCAGACGGAAGCGGGATGAAAGATGTTGGCGACGTCCACCACGAAGCTGCGAACCTCGGCATCGAACGCCGTGACAACGCGCATGGTCAGCAGTGCATCCACGTCGTGTCCCACGAGATCGATCGGACCGGCGAGTTGCTTCACCTCATACGAGAGCCACTCCGCATAGGCGTCCTTCGTGGCCGTGAATCCCTCGGAACGAGCAGTACCGAATCCAGGTAACGAAAGAGCGATGGAGTCACGGTTGAGGATGCCGCGAAGCCCGTCCCAGATCCGGCTCGTTTCGGGCAGGCCGTGAAGGAAGACCGTTGTCACCCTCGGAACGATACTGCGCCGGAGCATCGACCGGTTGGAGCTTTCCGGTTGTGCCGGACGCTAATCGATAGTTAGAATCGAAGGCGGCGATTTCCCTCGCCAGACCTTCGATCCGGTGCTCACGCCGCCGGCTGCGAGGAGGTAAAGGGGACCTCGAGTTCTCGGGAAGCCGGTTGTTGTGCCCTTTCCGGCGGGGCTACGGGAGCGTGAGTTCCGTTGCCACGCCGTAGAGAGGGAGCGTGCGATGACCAGGCAGAAATCCTTCAAAGAGCGCATCCGTGCGCGCATGAACAAGACCGGTGAAAGCTACGCCACGGCCCGCAAGCAACTCATCGAGAAGTCCGAAGCAGAGGCGCGTAAGCGCCGCACCCCAAGAACCATCGCGCGCACTCGCCCGAGCGACGAGTCCGTGCTCGAGAACACCGGCCGCACGTGGGGCGAGTGGTTCAAGCTGCTCGATAAGCGGGGGGCGAAGGCCAAGAAACACCCGGAGATCGCGCGCTGGCTCTCCGAGGAGCAGGAGGTCGATGGGTGGTGGGCGCAATCGGTGACGGTCGCCTACGAACAAGAGCGCGGGATGCGGGCACCGGGGCAGCGGGCCGACGGCACCTACAGCGTGAGCGCGAGCAAGACCGTCAACGTCCCGATCGAGAGGTTGTTCGAGGCCTTCCAAGACGAGAAAGTGAGAGAGCGCTGGCTCGGAGAATTCGAGTTCGGCATTCGAACGGCCCGGCCCGGCAAATCGATGACGGCGGCGTGGGAGGACGGTTCGACCCGGCTCACTCTGGGCTTCGATGCCAGGGGCGCAGAGAAAAGCCAGGTCGCGCTGGCCCACGAGAGGATCGCCGAGCCGCAACAAGCAGACGAGGCCAAGGCGTTCTGGCGCGAGCGGATGAATCTGCTGAAGAAGCTGCTCGAGAGCTGACGGCGCGCGGGGGTCTCCGGGCCGGTAACCCCGGGGACCTCATCCACGATCGCGTCGCCCATCCGGCGCGCCCATCTCAGTTGGGCCGAAGGCCGGGAGCTGTGTGCTCCGCCCGCGGGCTTTTGCTGGTCGTCGACCTCGTACTCGGGGCCGAAAGCCACGACGCCCGTGGTCTGACCGCGGTCACTCGCGGGCGAGGTGCACGACGCTTTTGCAACCTTTGAATTCGGGACGCAAATAGTCGTTTGTTTCGCTTGCAGATGTCTGCCTGCGACGAGACTCCACCCGGGAGCGGGACTCGCATCCACTAAATATCGGCCATCTCCTTTTCCGCACAAACGGCCTTCACGGGTGAGAACTCGTGTAGTTCAAGCTCTTTGGCAGCTTTGGTGCGTTGTGAGGGGAGCGGCAATGAGACCTCCCGGACCGACCGTCCAGCCAGATCATTTTCACCTTAAGTTGTTTCGTTTAGCTCTTAGTAGGAGGAAGTCCTACGAGTGTGCTCGTGGCTCCCAGGATCACCACGGCCACAGCCACCTCGATGGCAACCGACCGTCGGAGTGCCAGAGGTGCAGACGTCGGCTCTTTCCGAGCACGCGCCCGTACCAGGCGCTTACGCAACACGAAGTGATTGAGCGCTCCGAGTGACAAGATGCACAAGAATCCGCACAACTTGACCGTCAGGGCGCGACCGTACCCCGATCCGATGAGATCCTCGATGGCGGCTACGTGCAGCAGCGAGTTGAACACGCCCGTCGCGGCAACGATCGCGATGGATCCGAACGCGATGGGCGCGAATCGGTCCACCGCCGGCGCGAGAACGGAGAGCTGATCGCCCGGTTCGGAGGCCGTCGCGACGGGCAGGACGAACAATAGCAACGCGATCCCAGACATCCAGATCGCTCCGGCGCCCAGATGGACGACGTCGTTCGTCACGGCGAGTGCGGGTCGGTCGGCGCCGGCGGCATGACCTGACAATGAGATCGTCGCGATGAGGGCTAAGGACAGCAGGGACCATCCGACCCACCAGCGAATCGGAGGCCGAGCGTCGTGACCACCGGCCCCGGCCAGCGCCCAACTGCGCACGCGGCCCCACAGGGTCAATGCCAGCGCGCCGCACAGTGCCACGCGCAACGCATACCATTGCCCGAAGCTCGAGGCCAGGACACTATTAGTCGCATCGAGCAATCTATCCACGCCCCCAACCTGGCCCGCGATGAGGATCTGGTTGTAGAAAACGACACCGGATCCCACCAGGGTGACGATCAGTGCCCCGAACAGGATCCTCGCGAGGCGCCGAGAGACACGGCCGCGCCCTTCTGCACTCGTCTCCTCGCTTGCCGCGAAAGCAGGGCGGGCTACGAAAGGAATTATCAGAGCAAGGCCGAAAAGCAATGCTTGTGCAGCGAAGACGGCAAAGCGGATCCCCACCATGATCGCGGTGGGCAGGGGATCTACGTGCATCTCAACGCATCCGAGGGCGGAGGCGGGCGATTAGTCCCGTCGCGAAGGCGATCGCGGAGGCGGCGACCAGCCCTCCGACCGGGATGCTTTGCCCGTCTGAATGGTCACCACTCTCGCTACCCGAGGCCATGTCGTCATCCGACCGGTCGCCAGAGCCCATATCCCTCTCTTCCCTCTCTTCTCCCTCTTCTGCCATTCCTTCTTTTCTTTCTTGCCCCTCTTGGTCTTGGCCGCAGTCGCGCTCTCCCTTGACGGTGAAAGAGTAGGAACTCCCGTAGCGGTGCCCATCCGTGGCCGATACGAAGTCGAAGCGCACGCGCCATCTCCCCGGCCGCGCGGAGCTTACGTCGGCTGTGATTGTGTCGTCGTCGACATTTGAGCCCTCGCTCACCACTCGCCCACAACCATCACGTACGGTGAGCTTGCCATTCGGCATGGGCGGTTGAGTCAACGTGACCGAAACGGTCTGAGGGATACGAGCTAGGTCCACATCCGGCGCGGGGTTCGCTTTCTTGAGCAACCCGTGGGCTGCGGCCGAAGGCATCGGGAGACTAAGGGCGACGATGGCTAGTAGCAAGCAGCTCTTGCTCGCAAAACCGCATTCACGCGTCAACAGGCACCGCCGATTTCGGCGGGATGTGCCGCATAGCGGGCCACCCGCGGAAATCCCGTCGTAGCTACCCGTACCGCGTGTTTGCATAGGGCGCCAGGGTCGGTATCAATTTCACGCTCGGAAAGTCCGTCCATCGTTTCTCCTTGAGCGGTGGGGAGGGATGTGGGGCTGCGATTGCTGAGATCCCCTTGCACGTGTTTCACCTCTCACTCGGCAGATGGTTCTGCCGTCCTCGGCAACCGCTGAAATGAGCCACCGCGCGGAGTGTCCTGGTTCCCTCGGACGGCCGGATCCCGCGATGAGGACCTTGAACACGCGGTGCTGCGGCGCACAGGGCCTCCCCCCTCGGGGAGACCCTGTATCCAAAAGGCGCCGCGGCGGGCGCAGTTAGTCCATCGTCTGCGGGTTCAAGTGATCCATCACATGGCTACCGACCTTGGGCAGGATAGCTCTGAACACCAACATCCCCCTCGCCGTAGCCGGATTGGCAACCCCATCCGATGCGTAGATCGGGATCCCAGGACCGTTCTTGAACAAGGGGCCGGTGTAGGGATATGCGGACCAGTTGTCTGCTCCGGTCGGCCCGTCGGGCGCGATGTCGTAATACGCGATCTCCTTGAGGCGCCTCGGCTGACTGAAGTCGATTACGTCGACCCCGCCCTCGTACCAGGCGTTGACGAGGAGGTCCCTCTTGATGCCCATGACGGGCATCCCCATGTGAGCCGAGCAGTACGCGCCGGGTTCCGGACGAAGGTCACCGACGTGGAACTCACTGAGGAAGTTCCCCGTGGCCATGTCGGAGAAGAACATCCGGCCGGTCTTGTGTGTTCCTCCTGCTGGATTCCACGGCCGGGACTGCCATGTCGTCTGATTCGGACACCCACTGCCGAACGACTCGTCGACCCAGTTCACCACCGAGCCGTCGTTGTTGAACATCGCCGAGTGGAAGAAGTCCACGGCTCCGGGTATGTCGCCGGTGCCCCCCGAACTCACCTCGTCGTCGCCGATCACCATCGGGTTGGACGTGTCGGGGATCCCGTTCTCGTCGATTTCCCACACCTGGCCCTGCTCGGCACACGCTCCCGCGGCCAGTTGCATATGCACGTGCACAGCGATGTCGTGGCATGCGCGGGCAGCCGGCTCCAGGACCCCTGGAGCGCAGAGGTTGCGCTCGCACCAGTCGATCTGGTTATCGGGATCACCGGGGTAGTTGATCTCCGGCTCGGCAATCTCGTGAGTTGCAGCTGGGTTGCTGAGCGGCACCTCTAGGACCTGGATGACCCCATGGAGCGGGTCACGTCCCGCCGCCGGTCCATTGACCTGGCCGCATGTGGGTCCAGGGCGCAGTGGGTACGACGACACGTACACCACCAACCGGCCCTCTTCTTCGGCTTCACCCGGCCACAGCGTAATGGTGTGGGCGCCGCAGTCGGTGTACACGGCGTTCACCTGCTGAATATTGGCAAAGGGATTCGCCGGGTTATCGCTCAGAGTGAACACCCGGACCCCCTCCCAGCCGGTGGGGTCGTCATGTGCCGCGCGCGCCGCCCCGCACTCCGGGCCCGCCATGGTTCTGTCTACTGCGAGCAGCAGCAGGTCGGGGATGCCGTTTCCGTTTCGGTCCCACAGGATGGGATCCGCCTGGAGCCCGTCGCAAGCAAAGTCTCGTAGAAGCTGCGGGCGCGCCGGGTTGGAGATGTCGAAGATCCGGAAACCTCCTACCGGGATGTCGTTCCGGTAATAGCCGTGAACGGCATAGTCGCCCCAGAAGGCGAAGTCGCTGTTAATACTTGCGTTGGGTGAGGTGAATAGGAGATCCATTTTCGAATGCTTGTCCGCGTTGTGATCGGCCACAGCGGGCAGCGTCGAGCCGAGTAGTGCGAGGGCCGCGATCACAGGGAATATGAAACGCCATCGTTTCATAAGCACCTCCAAGGCGCGGTGAGATGGGGTAGACATGTTCGACGCTCATACGACGTTGAATCTGCCGTTGAATCTGCCTTGGCAACCACCCCCCAAGGGTCGCCTGCTGCCCCAGCGACTCCGAAACGCCCAACCCGCTTGCGCGGGCTTCAAGGTCTTGAGTCGCGAGCGCCTGCTCGAATCAGCAGTGCGAGCGTAAGCCGGGGATGAGCGCGAGGTCAAATCGGCCCGTCCGGCCCTCCTCCCTCATCAGCACCCACGAGGCGGATCGACAGACATCCCGCACATATGCGTAACGATCCCACTTTGGCCCTCGTCTCTTGGATATCTGATGGATTTCCTGGGCCCTGACCCCTGCACTTGGAGGTGCAGAGCCCGTGGTGAGGGAGGAGCTTGTGAGGGCGCGAAGACCAATCTTTCCATTTACGTTCGCCAGGTCCGGGGTTTCGTCGCACCCCCCCGGTATACCTAAGGTGTGGAGGAGGCCCGTTCGATCTCGACCAATGGTTCCGCGGTCCCCGCGCGCCCCAAGGAGCAGCCGGGGCGGCTTCGGGTCCTCGCTTACGTGGTGGCCGACAAGGCCTCTACCTACCGGGTCATCATGGACGTCTTCGCCGAGGCCAAGCGTCAGTACGTCCTGAGACTCCGGCCCGAAGAGGTAGTCGAACGGGCCAAGCGCGGCGAGCATGCACCCGACCTCGATGATGCTACCGAGAACGCCCTCGATCAGCTTGTTTCGTGGGGGAACCTGAAGCGCATCCAAGACACGGCCAGGGCCCGCTCGCTTGCGGAGTTCGCCCGGCGCCGGTCGCTCTACCAACTCACGCCCGAGGGAGAAGCCGCCCAGCTCGCGGTGGAGCAGGTCGAACGATCGCTGGGCACAACCGGCAGCCTCCAGGACTTCATGCTCCCCGCCATCCTCGATGAGCTGCGCTCCTTGCAATCGGAGCTCGAACGCGCAGACCCCGACACGGGTGTCCTTCTGGCGTCCTTGTCGAACCTCTTTGCGCAATTCGCGTCGCTCGCCAACAACGCATCGATCTTCATGGGTTCTCTCACCGACACGATCGAAGCTGGCGACGTTGCGGAAGACTCTTTCCTCGTCTACAAGCAGGCGGTGCTGGCGTATCTCGATCGGTTCCTGTCCCAACTCGAGCGACTGGCCCCGGAGATCCGCACGGCGGTCGAGGCACTGGAAGCCTCGGGGATCGAACGCCTCGTAAATCTCGCCGCCTCCGCTGACGAGGCTCCAACACCGGATGGTGTCGCGGACCGTTCACCGGAGCTGCTCGGACGGTGGGAGGGCCTCCGGGGCTGGTTCGTGGGCGATCCCGGCCAGTGGCCAACACTCGAATCGCTTCAGGCCGCGGCGCGCGATGCCATCATCCGGTTGCTCGCGATCCTCCAGCGCTTGAATGACAAACACTATCGGCGCATCGACCGCGCCGCCGACTTCATCCAGCTAGCGCGTTGGTTCGAATCCTCGACGGAGTCCGACGCCCATCGCCTGTGGAGAACCGCATTCGGATTGACCAGTGCCCGACACCTATCGACCGCCTCGCCGGACGAAGGTGCAGCCGCGGGGACGAGCTGGTGGGACGCGCCGCCGTGCGAGATCGCTCCTCGACTGCGCACCACGGGCCGGAGTGAGCGGACCGGACGCGCGGGCGCAATAGAAGATCACTCCACAACGAAGCAGGAACTGGCCGGGCGACTCGCTCAACTGCGGATGAAGCGCAGCAAAGCCCTTGCCGGTTTCGCCTCCCGCGGCCCCCTTCGCTTGTCTCAGCTCGGGGAACTCGACGAAGACAGTTTCGATGTCCTTCTCGAGTTCCTGGGTCGCACGCTCGGCCGCTCCTTCACTCGGGGGCGGCCGGTGACCTCCCTCGACGGATCGTTCCGAGTGACGATCACCGTTCTTCGCGGGGCTCGGCGAACCAGTGTCCTGACGCCGCGCGGTCGCCTCACCGGGCCGGATCTCGAGCTGGAAGTGACGAAGGAGGTACATCGATGAGGGAGCCAGGGCGGTCACTGGCGGCGCACCTCGAGGTCACCGCCGCAGCGGAACGGAGGCGCGCCGTCCGGCTCCTCCTCCGCCATCCCTTCATCACTCCGGAAAGACCGGACGCCGACGGATTCTCCCTCGTGCGCAAGCATGCGGACCAATTGATCTCTTTCTTCGCAACCCAGCCTGGTTACCGTCTCTTCGTCGAACCAGACCTCGCGCGACTGCACAAGACCGGCCCCTTCGGCTTCGGCTCAGTGCGACCTCTCCTGACTCGCTCCGGCCACCCCCTCGATCCTCGCCGCTACTCGCTCCTCTGCCTCGCACTGGCCGTGCTCGAGCGGGTCGAGTCGCAGATATCGTTGAGCCAGCTCGCCGACGGCGTTCAGCTTCTGACCGCCTCCGACGACCGCCTGGCGGATTTCGATCCCGATCGCTACCCGGAACGACGAGCTTTCGTTCACGCCGTGCAGGCGATCGCCCACCTTGGGGCGATCTCTCTCCGAGACGGAGACGAGGAGGGTTTCGCGCGCGGAGGTGGAGACGCGCTCTACGATGTGAGCCCTCGACTGATCGCTCAACTTCTCGTCGCGTCGGCGAGACCCTCAACAGCTAACAATCCCGCAGAGCTGGCGCCCGACCCCTACCAGGACACCGACGAGGGACGTGCTCGCCGCGCCCGGCACTCTCTTATGCGCCGCCTGGTCGAAGAGCCCATCGTCTACCTCGACGACCTGACCGAACGGGAGCTTGCCTATCTCCGGGTACAGCGCCACACGATGATTCGCAACCTCGAGGAGTGGTGCGGATTCGAGGTCGAGGTCCGTGCCGAGGGGCTCGCCTGCATCGACCCCCATGAGCACGTCACGGACCTGCGCTTCCCCTCACACGGAACCGTCGCCCACGCGGCGCTGCTTCTGTCCGAAGAGCTCACGGATCACGCCCGAACGCATCCCGGAGACGGCGTCGTCGCGCGCAGGGAAGTTGCGGACGTCTTCGAGCGTCTTGCAACTCAGCATCGCGCGCATTGGCGCGCCGACGTGGCCCAGGGCGGAGGCCCGGAGCGTCTGGCCCACGAAGCGATCGAGTATCTCAGCGCTTTCTCGCTCATCCGAAACAGCGAGTCGGGGGTAACGGCCCGCCCGGCACTCGCCCGCTTCAGGCCGGTACCCCCACGAGAAAAGAGGGAGAAACCAGATGGATCCTAGGACGGACGCCCGTCCCGAGCGCTACAACGGGGGCCGAGCCGCCGAGCTGCCCTCTCCGCAACGACCCAGGTTCGTCCCACTGCGGGGCGGGATCCTCAACCTGTGGCAGTACGACGACCACGAATTCTGGTTCCATTCGGGACGCCTGTTGCTGCGGGGCGAGAACGGCATGGGCAAGTCCAAGGCCCTCGAGCTCCTCCTCCCCTTTTTGCTCGATGCGGATACCTCTCCCCACAGGCTCGACCCGTTCGGCGACGGTCACAAGAGCATGCGCTGGAATCTCCTGGAGGACGGACTCCATCCCTCACGTCTCGGCTACGCGTGGCTCGAGTTCGGGCGCAACGACGCATCCGGAACCGATGACTTCGTAACGATCGGCGCTGGCTTGCGCGCAACGCAATCGACGGCAGGCGTTGACTCCTGGTACTTCCTCGCCCACGGCCGGCGAGGCGTCGAGTTCGACCTCATCGATGACGCCCGGGTCCCTCACACCAAGACAGTCATGCGCGAGGTGCTCGACGGCATCGGCGTCGTGAACGAAACCGGGCGAGAGCACCGCCGGGCAGTTGATGCGGCATTGTTCGAATTCGGCGATGACAGGTATTCGGCTCTCGTCGAGCTGCTCCTACAGCTCAGACGGCCACAGTTGTCCGCCAAGCTCGACCTCAACTCGCTATCGGGGCTGCTGACCGCCAGCCTCCCCCCTCTCGACGATCGCATCGTCACTCAGCTCGCGGACGCGTTCGAGCGACTCGAGCGTGATGCGGACGAGTTAGCGAATCTCAAGCGATCGGTTGAGAGCCTCGAGGTCTTCGTTGCCGAATACCGAGGCTACGCACAGGTCGTATCCCGCCGCGCTGCTCGCGCCGTACGGCAGGCGACGACGAGACTCGACGACGTCACCCGAATGGTGCGCGAGGCCGAACGGACGGTCGAACGCGCAGAGACGAGTCTGGCCGAGCTCGAGATCGACAAAGAAGAGAGTGATCGTTCCCTCACCGCAGTGAAGGCGGCGATCGAAGAGATCGACGACTCGCGCGCGATGCAGGACGCGAACCGCCTCAGATCCGCCGAGGACGCCGTCCGAGTCGGCCGCACAGATGTCGAGCGGGCGGCCGCCGAGCTGGAACGAAGTCGCGCCGCGGTCGAGCGCAGGCAGCGCGAGCTTCGAGTGGCTCGGGAGAGGGCCGAGGCTGCGCGCGCCAGAGTCACGGCAACTGCATCAGAGGCCCGCAAGCTCGCCGGACCCGCAGAGCTCGAAGTCCGCCACGACGCCCACGAACGGGGTCTGCTGACCGAGCCTGAGGCAGCGCTAGAGGCCGTCGAGATGATGGCGACCGAACAGCTGCGGGCTGCCGACCGTCTCCAGAACCTTGAAGCGGCTACCTATTCTGCGGTGGCGCGCGTGGCCGAAGAAGAGCGAGCTCGTGTCGTTGTCAAGGCCAGACTCGACGACGGACTGGAACAGGCCGGCGCTGCGGAAACTGCGGTCGAATCCACGAGGGCCACATTGGAGGAAGATGCGGAACGATGGCGCAGCCATCTGGTCGAGCTACCGCTGGAGCCGACGACCTTCGAAACACTGCTCCAGACACTGCTTGATGCTGGACTCGATGGTGCACCAGACCCCAATGATGTGTTGCAAGCGCCCGCATCGGCTCGCCGCCGGGTTCTGTCTGACGCTCTGGGAGACTCGAAGTCGGAGATCGCGAGAATCGAAGCTCGCATCACGGAGCTGGTCGCTGAACGTGGCATCGCGGAGCGCTCAGGGGTGGAACCCCTAAGGACCAAGAGCCGACCCGGACGAGAGGAGCGCGCGGGAGCAGCGCTCTGGCGGGTGTGCGACTTTGCCGATCACCTCAACGCCCGCGAACGCGCCTACTTGGAGGCGGCCTTGGAAGATTCAGGCCTGCTCGACGCCTGGATCTCCCCGGACGGAAGGCTGATCCCTTCGACCGAGCTCGACATCGTGCTAGCGCCCGATCCGGTTGATGGACCCACGCTACGCGATGCCTTGGTGCCGGATCCCGGTCGAGAGAGCGTCCCCGCCGAGATCGTCGACCTCGCCCTCAGGTCGGTCTCCCTGGGCTCCTCGGGTGCAAACCGAGTCGCCCTCGATGGAACGTGGAGCCTTGGCCCCCTGCACGGGGCATGGGTCAAGGATGAGTCGGAATTCGTGGGCGTCGCCGCCCGGGAGGCGGCTCGTGCCCGATGGCTCGACCGCATTGATACGGATCTTGACGCTGATCGCACTCGCCTTGCCGGACTCCACGCGCAACGAGAGCATTTGGACGGAGCTGCGGCCAGGCTGGACGCGGAGATCGCCAGCCTGCCATCGACCGCGTCGCTTGTAAGCGCCCGCGTCGCCGAGCGTCACGCCGCGGCGCAAGTGGCCACACTCCACGATGACCTCAGGGGCGCAGACGAGGCCCTCGAGGTTGCCATCGCCACACGCGGGGAGACCGAACGCAAGCTCAGAGGCACGGCGGAAGGGATGGGGCTCCTGGGGCATCTCGGCAGGCTGTCGGAGTTGCGAGACGCGATCGCGTCCTACCAGCTTGCGGCCGCCCGACTCGCTTCGGCGGCACGATCAGCGCTCGACACACAAGCCGAGACCCAACGGCGCGATGAAGAGCTGGCCGAGACGGCCACTGCACTGGAGAGATCGAAGGAACAAAAGAGGCAGTTGGTTCGGCGGCTCGCGGGACTGGAGGCCAAGGCCCAGCAACTCAGTGCCGCAGTGGGTGCTGATGCGAAGACGGTCCTTCGACAACGCCAGGAGCACATCGACCGCCAGGGCGAGATCGAATCCCATCTCAAGCAGCTCCATGAGGAGGAGAAGACTGCGAGCCATTCGCTCGGCCAGGCTCGTAGCGACCTGCAGAGAGCCCAGGATGAGCGGACCGATCGCGACGAGGCCCGGCAACGAGCAGTGGAGTCCTTCGTTCGGTTGGCACAGCACGGACTCGTCGGACTCGCGATCGGGCTCCCTGCTCCCGCGGACCAAGCCGACTGGTCGATTTCGCGCTCTTTGGAGGTAGCCCGCTCGGTGGAGACTTCCACTGCTCAGATCCCCATTGAGGATAGCGATCGCGACCGAGCCGACAACCGCACCACCTCGGCACTGAATGATCTCGAGCGAGATCTGGGAGGAGATTTTGGGCCACGCTCCCACAGGACGGACGGGTGGCTCGTGACGCGCATCGAGCACAACGGCAGAACGTGGGACCCGCTCTCTCTCGTGGAGGGACTGCAAACCGAGATCGAGCGCCGGCGCCAGCTGCTGGATGATCAAGAACGCGAAATCATCCAGCGGCATCTGCTCGAGGAACTGGGACAACACCTTCAGGACCGGATCGCGGATGCCCGTTCCCTTGTACGCGGCATGAACCAACAGCTTGCCTCTCACCCAACCGCGTCGGGTCTTGTCGTCAAGCTCAGGTGGGCACCCGAGGCAGGCGAGATTCCCGGCATCGAAGAGGCTCTCCGTTCGCTGGACCGCAACCTGGTTCTGCTCGAAGACGTCGAGCGCGACGCGCTAGCCCGATTTCTCCAGGACCGTATTCAGAGCGCCCGCCAAGACCAGCGGTCCGGCAGCTACGCAGACCATCTCGCCGAAGCGCTCGACTATCGTGTATGGCACTCCTTTACTCTGCTCACCATCCGAGATGGCCGTGAACGGACTTTGACGCGCAAGGAGCACGGCAGTGGCTCCGGAGGAGAGAAGTCCGTAACGCTGCATCTTCCCCTGTTCGCAGCCGCTGCGGCACACTACCGGTCGGCATCGAAGACGGCTCCTCATCTAGTAATGCTCGACGAGGCCTTCGCCGGGATCGACCAGGGAATGAGGGGTCGGTGTATGAAGCTTCTGGTGGACTTCGATCTCGATCTCTTTATGACCAGCCATGATGAGTGGGGTTGTTACCCAGAGCTTCCGGGACTCGCGGTCTACGAATTGGCCCGCGAGCCGGGGAGCCGCGGCGTTGCGGCCATCCGTTTCGCCTGGGACGGTCACGAAAGAGCGCTCGACGATCCCCATCTCGAACTACTTACCGAGAGCATTAACTCCGCTCCATGATTCGGGGGGCGAGCACCGAAGTCACCGAGTTACTGAACTCGCCGGAGTTGAGCCGGGTCTTCGACGGAGCTCGCAGACGCCTCGAGCAGACGGGGTCGTTATCGGCCTCATTCACACTGGATGATCCCGACGATGCCGAACGACGCGCAATAGGTCGTCTGCTTGGAGCGCGTCCCCCGACCGGGCGCGCCGTTCGCGTCAGCCTCGAACGCCTCGATGCGGCGCTTACTTCGTCTCGGTTCGGCATCGGCCTCATCGAAGCGCTCGAATTGGCGGGCGGTCCGATCCCGGACCGGCGTGCGGCAAGGCTTGCCGCGGCACAAGCGAAGGACGCTCTGTGGGAAGGCCTTGCCGGACATCCCGCCCCGGAGGTCCGTCCCGAGCTCGTTGGTTGGTTGCTGAGGCTGCGGTCGAGCGGTCTCGCATCGCGCCTGGCCCAGGGAAGGGAATCTGAACTGGTAGCGGCGGCACTCGAGATCGTCGGCTCCCTTCCGAGATCCGGCGATCGCCTCAACGTCGTGGCCGCATCGGCCACTGGTGATGCTCATGCCTTGGATCGCGGGACCCCCTTGGGCGCTCTGGTCGTGAACGCGCTCGCCCATCTGAGCGAACTTCGCACTCCGTCGACTGCTGCGGACCGGCGGACCTTGTGGGCCTCGTTCGGCGTCGTATGCGATGAGCTTTCCTGCGACGTCCTCACTCTTGGACTTGACCCGATGCCAAAGGGTGCAAGCTCTCCTCTCCATGCGATGAAGGCGAACGGACAGCCCCTGCGGCTCACCCTTCGCCACTTGGCTACCGACAAGATGAGCTTCACTCCCAGCACCGTATTCGTGTGCGAGAACCCAGTTGTCGTTGCCGAAGCTGCCGATGCCCTGAGAAGCTCGACCCCACCGATCGTGTGTACTGAGGGCATCCCCAACACCGCTGCGCTGCTCCTACTCAAACAGATGTCCGAGTCGGACTGCAGATTCGCCTTCCACGGCGATTTCGATTGGGGAGGCATGAGAATCTTCAATCACCTGCGCCGGAACTTGCGTGAGCACATCACGCCCTGGCGATTTGGGCACGACCACTACCTCCAGGCACTCGATAGGCTCGATGCGATTTCGAAGCTTGAGAGCATCCCAACAGAGACGGATTGGGATCCATTGCTCCGAGAGACAATGATCGACCAGGGGTTGGCAGTCTTCGAGGAGCAAGTACTCGACGATCTGATCCGCGATCTCCAATCGGCCGTCGGCCAGCAGCCAAGAACCTTGTCTCGGATGACCGATGAAGTGCGCCGGGGGTGACCACATGCACCTTGCGGCCTAGCAGCTGCTCGAGTTCCTCTATCAGACCCACCTCGTCGAGTGCGCTACCCCCTTTTCGAACTCGACCAGGAAATCGATGTCGCTCTCATCATGCGCATCACCGCGAGCTATGGATCCCAAAACCCGGATGTCACTCGCTCCACTCCGGACTGCGGCCTCGAGGATCTCCGCCCCCTTTGTGGAGCTCACCGCCCGCCCTAATTTGTGGTGCGTGTGAGGCGAGACTGGATCTGGCGGACCGGGTAGTCGACCGAGTCGCCGAGCGAGAAGAAGCCGAGCGCTCGCCAAGCGCCGGCGTTGATGCGCCACTGCGCCTCCCACACGACCTCGACGCTGAGGTCGTAGCGGCCACGGGTCTCATAGATGTGTTCGACGGTCCCGGGATGGTGCCGGGTCCAAGGCCGCCCCGAGTCGTAGGTGAGCGTGTCGTTCCCGTCGCCCCAGTCCCACAGGTACTGGGTGGGAAAGGCGCGTGCGTCGACCGTCGTTCCACCGGCGGAGGCCGAGATCGAGACGGGAGCCGGTGTGTCGATCCACACGTAGGTCTCGAGCCCGGTGAGACCGATCTGTGCGGGAGCGATCTCGAGTTTCGGAGCAGCCACGAGTTCGATCACACGATCGATGATGCGCCCCGGCCCAGGTGGTTGCGGTGCTCTCGGTCCGCGCC
>JBOGWW010000047.1:0-6123 GCA_050693655.1 Actinomycetota bacterium
GTGCCGGCCGGTCGGGGGCCGGGGCCGGTTCCGTGACCGTTACGGCGCGCTCTCGCCCGGGTGTCGGGAGATCGAACGCCCTGATAACGGCCGAGAAAAGCAGGAAGTACACGACGCCGTAGACGGCCCCCACCGGGAAGATCAGCAAGGGGTTGGTCGCCTCTCCGAACGCCACGAGGTAGTCGATCAACCCGGCCGAGAAGCCGAACCCATGCTTGATGTCGAGCGCGTCGGCCACGACCAGTGCCGAACCGCACAACAATGCGTGTGCCGCGTAAAGGAGCGGAGCGAGGAACAAGAAGGAGAACTCGATCGGCTCCGTGATTCCGGTGAGGAACGACGTGAATCCCGACGAACCCATGACGGCACCCGTCGTCTTCCTCTCCTCGGCCCGAGCCTGCCGGTACATCGCGTACGCGGCCGCGGGCAGTCCGAACAGGAAGATGAAGTACCAACCGGCCATGAAGATGCCGGCCTCCGGATCGCCCGCGAAGAAACGCGTCAGGTCTCCCTGCACCACCTCACCTGATTCGGTGGTGAAGCGGCCGAATTCGAACCACACCAGAGTGTTGATGATGTGGTGGAGGCCCATCGGGAGCAGTGCCCGGTTGGCGATGCCGTACACGAAGGCACCGAACGCACCCGCGCCCACGATCCAATCGCCGAAGTCCTCGATGCCGCGACCGATCGGAGGCCAGATGAAGTAGGCCGCTGCTCCCACGAGCATGGCTGCGAACGCGGTGACGATCGGCACGAAGCGGCGCCCTCCGAAAAACGCAAGGTAGTCGGGTAAACGCACGTCTTTGAATCGCTGGTACAGGACCGCGGCCAAAAGCCCGATCAAGATCCCGCCGAGCACCCCCATGTCGACCGTGACTGCTTCGGTGACTACGTTGCCGTCGGGATCGGTGACCGCGGGCGTGATCTCGGAGATGTCGTTGATTGCCCTGAGAATGAGGTAGCCGACGCCGGCGGCCAATCCCGCGGCACCCGCTCCCTCCGTGAAACCGATGGCCACCCCGATCGCGAAGATCAGCGGCAGGTTCCCGAACACCGCGTCGCCGGCCGCGGCCATGATCTCCCAGACCGTGGTGCCCCACTCCAGCCACGACACTTCCTGGAAGTACACCCCCAACCGCAACAGCAACGCGGCGGCCGGCAGCACCGCGATCGGCATCATCAGTGCCCGGCCGATTCGCTGCAGGATCCCAAGCATTCCGAGCCTCCCCCTAATCCGGACCGGTCGTCCCCGGGACTCGCCCCCGCGTGGACGAACAGGTCGCTTTGCCGCCGCCATCTTATGATTGGTCTAGACCAGAGGCAAGAACCGAATCTGATTCGAGGTTCACGCCGCCTCGGGCGGTCGGCACGCCCCGGTGCGCTGGTCTAGACCTGGGGTAGCCGTCCTGATATAGACGACGAGAACGAGACGAGGGGAGGAGGGATCGGTGCGGCTGGGCGCGAAGGAGGCGCTGATCGGGGACCGCATCGTCCCCGGGGACGTGCAAGTCGAGGACGGCCGCATCTCCGCGGCCGGTCTCAGCCCCGCGGGGAAGGCTGGCACCGCAGTGCCCGGGTTCGTCGACCTCCAGGTCAACGGCTTCTCGGGAGTCGATTTCGTCGTGGCCGGCGAGGTGGGTTACCAAACGGCCGGCCTCGCCCTGGCGGCGACCGGAGTCACCTCGTACCAGCCGACCTTGATCACCTCACCGCTCGATTCCTACCCCGCGGCCCTCGAGGCCGCCGCCCGCGCCCAGGGCGAGCCGGGGCCGAGGGTTCTGGGCGTCCACCTCGAGGGCCCTTTCATCTCGCCCGAATGGGTCGGCGCACACAATCCCGCCCATGTGCTCGATCCCGACCCCGAATTGGCCGTTCGGTTGATCGAGTCCGGCCCCGTCTCGCATATGACCCTGGCCCCCGAGCGCCCCGGAGCTCTCGAGTTGATTGCCCTCCTGATGCAACGGAACATCACGGTCGCCTGCGGCCACTCCGACGCCGACGCGTCTCGAGCCCATGACGCCTTCGATGCCGGCTCCCGGGTGCTCACGCACATCTACAACGCGCACCGGCGCTGGCGGCCGCGCGATCCGGGTCTGGCCGGTGCGGCCCTGGTTCGCGACTCGGTCACGGTCACGGCGATAGTCGACAACGTCCATCTCGCTCCCGAGACCGCCGCGGCCACCTTCCGCGCGACCCGCGGACGGTTCGCGCTCATAACCGATGCGATTGAAGCGGCCGGGCTCGGCGATGGCACCTACGCGCTGGGCGACCGAAGAGTCACCGTGAGAGCCGGCGAGGTGCGCCTCGAGAACGGCCGGCTCGCGGGGAGCGTGCTGACCATGGACGGGGCCCTGCGGAACCTCGTCGGACTGGGCGCCAGTCTTGCCGAGGCCGTGCACGCCGCGGCCCGCGCTCCGGCGCTTGCCGCCGGGCGTCGGGATCTGGGACTCCTGGAGGAGGGCGCGACTGCGGACGTGGTGGTTCTGGACGATCGCCTCCAGGTGACGAGAACGCTCGTCGGCGGCCGGGAGCTCTGGGCGAGCTTCTAGAGAACGCCGAAGAGGTCGTCCCCGGCGGCCACGTCGCCGGACGCGCGCGCCTCCACGCTATGGCCGGAGATCACCACCACGGGGGAGACGAGATCCACCTTCAACTCGGCCATGCGATCGAGATCCACCGTGACGAGGAGACGACCCTCTGCGGTCGTCTCACCCTCGGCCGCGTGCACGTCGAAGCCGTCTCCCTTGAGCTCCACGGTGTCGAGTCCCACATGGACGAGGATCTGAACCCCTTCGGGGGTCTCGATGACGACGCCGTGACCTCCGGGGAACAGCTTCTCGATCGTTCCCGATGCCGGCGCGAGCACCCTGCCTTCGGTGGGACGGACGGCGACGCCGTCGCCCATGACCCTCTCGGAGAAGACCTCGTCGGCGACCTCCTCGAGAGGCACCACTTTTCCCGAGAGAGGGCTCTTCACGGTCGCGCGCATTAGCTCTCTTCCATGACGCGCCGGATCTCTGACTCGATGTTGTCGCTCTGCGTGCCCATCACCACCTGGATCGCTCCGCCCAGCTTCATGACGCCGTGGGCCCCAGCCTGCTTGAGGACTGCTTCGTCCAGCTTGGAAGGGTCGTTGAGTTGGACGCGGATACGCGTGATGCAGGGCTCCATGCTCTTGATGTTGTCCTTGCCCCCCAGCCCCTGAAGCACTTGCTCCGCGACCTCCCTAAAGCTCACCGGTTCTCCCTTCTCGCCACGAAGCGCGCACCGAGCGCGCCATCCGGTTCCACGTGTGCCTCTTTCCGCGCATCGCGATGGAATACGCGTAAAGTCCCTCGGGATCACCCAGCCCCGAATAGCCTGCATCGCCGAAATGATGCACATCGACGCCTATGCGTTTTGCGGTCAATGCCAGCGACCTCAGTGTCGCGCTGTCGGCTCCTTCCTGCGACGTGCCGATCGTGCCGACCGCAAGCTTGCCGGAATCGCGCGCCCGACTCACAAGCGCGCGGGCATCGTCCTCGGTGACGCCCGGCACGGTTCCAGGCAGCGGAACCAGCACGCCATTTGCATCCGAGGCGATGAGCGAGCCCGCGGCACGCGCGTTGATCGGCTCCTCGGTTCCGGCACCGTGCATCTTGCCGGCGAAGCACAAGAGGTCGGGAGCCGTCGATCGCGCGGTGAGCACGGCCGCGGCGAGGTGCTCGAACGAGGCCCCGCGCCCGGGATTGGCGGTGATCATCACGAACCTCGCGCCCCCGCGGCGCGCCGCGGCGACGGTTTGGTCGGTCGCGCGATAGGCGGGGGGCACCGAGTCGATGTCGGGCTCCAGATTCAGACCGACGGGGCGACCGAGGAAGCGGGCCAGTCCGCCGAAGCCCCTGGGACGCGGATCGACGGCCTCCAATCCCAAAACCAGAGGTCCTTCGGCGAACGGATCCACCATGTTCAGACACACGAGATCGGCGCCGAACGCGCACACGATTTCCGGATTGGATGTCCCTGCGAGTAGTGGCGCCGCGACCGACACAACCTCCGCCATCACGATCCTGCCCTCGCTGGCCTCGATCGCGGCGCGGAGCGCGTTTCCCTCGAGCGCGGCTGCGTCCCCTCCGAAGCGATCCAGCAGCCTCATCCCAGCAGCCCCCGCGCGATCGAACGCGCTTCTTCCGGCCCGTGCGCACAAGCCGCCTCTTCTGCCGCGACCCGGCACTCCTCCAGCGTGATCCGCCTCAGCGCGGCCTTGACCTCGAGAATGCTCCCCGCATCCATCGACAGCTCTCTGATTCCCAAACCCACCGCGAGCAGAGCCCACCCGGGATCGCCCGCGGCCTCTCCGCAAACCCCCACCCACGCCTTGCCCTCCGCGCCGTCGCAGATGCGAGCGACGGCCCGCAGGAGAGCCGGGGAAAACGGATCCTGCAGGCCCGCGAGGGAGCCTTGCCCTCGATCGGCCGCGTGCAGATACTGCGTGAGGTCGTTGGTGCCGATGGAAACGAAGTCGAGGATGGACGCGAGCTCCGGCATCAGAAACACAACCGAGGGCACCTCGATCATCACTCCCACTTCGACGCCGGTATCACGGCCCCCCGCGGCCTCCACCTGGTCGGCGAACCACCGTGCGTCTTCGAGGGTGGACACCATGGGGGCCATAACGCTCACACGGGCCTGCCCCTCGGCCGTTTGCACCGCGGCGCGCAACTGCGCCGAAAGGATCTCGGGGTGGCGCCGAGCGAGGCGGATCCCGCGCACTCCGAGCGCCGGATTCTCTTCCTCCTCCGTGTTCAAGAACGGGACCGGCTTGTCGGCCCCGATGTCGAACGTCCGGATGACCAGCCGGCGATCGCCGAGCAGCTCCGCCATGTTCGAGAAGAGACGGACCTGCTCCTTTTCGGAGGGGGGCTTGGCTCGCTCGAGGAAGGACAGCTCGGTGCGCAACAACCCCACGCCCTCGGCTCCGGCCTCGAGCGCCGCCTGGAGCTCGGGCAAAGAGGCGACGTTGGCGGCGATCTCCACCCTCGTCCCGTCCCCGGTGGCGGCCGGATCGTCCCCGGCGAGGGTTCTCAGTTCTTCGATGCGCGCGGCGCGTTCGGCGGAGCGCCGGTCGAGCATTTCCGTGGTCTTGGAGTCGGGGTCCAGGTAGACGGTTCCGGAGTCACCGTCCACGCCGACGGGCATTCCCTTCGCGATGGACGAGACCAGGCCGTCCACGCCGACGACCGCGGGCACTCCCAGCGAGCGCGCGACGATCGCGGTGTGGCTGGTCCGGCTGCCGCCCTCGGTGGCGAATGCTCGAACGAGGCGAAGATCGAGGTCGGCGACGTCCGCGGGCATCAGTTCCTTCGCCACCACGACCGAGGGACCTTCGAGCGCGAGCTGTGAGGCTTCCCCCGCCAGCGCGGCGGCGACGCGTCTGCACACGTCCCTGACGTCCTGGGCGCGTGCGGCCATGTAGTCGCTGTCGCTGGCCTCGAGGGCGAGTGCGTATCCTTCGCCGGCCTCCATGACCGCGCGCCCCCCGGGGAGGGCGCGCTCTTCGATGAGGCGTTGTGCCCCCGCGAGCAATTCAGGATCGCGGGCCATCGCGGCCTGTGCCTCCAGGATCTCCGACAGCTCCCCTCGCTGCGTCGCGGCGCGCGCCTCGAGGCCGGCGGCGACCGTCTCCATGGCCTTCTCGAGCGCAGTGGTCTCCGAAACGGGATCCTCCACCGGTCCCTCAGGAAGGGACACCGGACCCGCGGCCACGACGGCCGCCGGGCCTCGACGCGCTCCGGGGGAGGCGGCGACACCCCGAAGTCGTTTCATAACCCCTCGATCAGAGTCACCAACTCCTCGAGCGCAAGCCCTTCGTCTTCGCCGGCCGCGACCACCGTAATCCGATCGCCCTTGCGCACGTCGAGCTTGAGAACGGACAGCATCGACTTGGCGTTTGCCTCGGCGTTGCTCTTGACGATGGTGATGTCGGCTGAGAATCCGCCCGCCGCTTTAGAGAAGACCGCCGCCGGCCGGGCGTGAAGGCCCACCTCGTTCGTGAGTGTGACTTCCCTCTCGAGCATCTTCTCCTACCTCGTAAGCGTGACCTTGCTGAGGCCCGCAGGTGAATCGGGATCCGTATCCCTCAAG
>JBOGWW010000048.1:0-4520 GCA_050693655.1 Actinomycetota bacterium
GAGGCGGCACGGGACCGAATAGTCGCCGAATTGAGCCGACGAATCACTCTGACCGGAGAGGCTTTCGGCCTCGAGGGTGCTGAGTAAGAGTAAGTAAGCGACGGTGAGGACCGCCTCTACATACCAGGCTCTTCCCCCTCGCCAGCCCTTTGAAGTACTCCCAGGAGAGCAGCGCGGCGGCCGCGTCGTAGCCCGCGTCGTGTCACTGCGCGCGGCCAAGCTGCTCCTCTGCGAACCGCTTCGAGCGCTTCTTGAGGCTCTTCCATCTGGAGCCCGCCGTCCCGGCGAACGTGTAGGTCAACGCTGCGACGGCTGAGGTGGCGCGCGAAGCGCGACAGGTAATGCCGCACGTAGGGCAGGTCGAAAGCGGCGACGTTCCAGCCCACGGCGATCAGGCCGCGTCCGGACTCAACAACCTTGTCTCCGAGCCATCCGCAAAGCTCCGCGTCGACGACATCGGCTCGCGGAGCCGCCCCGATGCGCTCCGCGGAGAGGCCGTGCACCGCCATGGACTCCGCGTCTTCACTCCACTCCTCGTAGCCGATATCCGATACGAACACCTCGTCGGGGGCTGTGGCGACACCTATCTGTATGAGCTGGTGGACGGTCGGACCGTCGGTACCGGTCATCTCACCGTCTACTCCAATGAACCTGGCTGGCATGGGAACACCTTTCTGTTTGCCTAAGAAGGTACGCGCGGGGTGCGACACATCCCTTGAGGACGAAGTCGACCCGACGTGCGGGCTGGAATCGCTGCAGAGTTGAGGTTCGAGGCTCTACGACAGAGCGGAGTTGCTCTACAACGATGGTGCGGGCCGCGAATGATGTAATGACCCAGAGATGAGCTGAATCTCTTCTACGCGGACCCCGAGCACGAATGCCACTGCGTCCAGGTCGCCGCGACAGAGCGCCTCCCGGGCAGCTTGTAGCCCGGTGGCGAATTCTTCGCCATCACGTTCGCGTATCACCCGCATGACTTCAATCATGCCACGGCATGGATCCTCGAATGGGAAGACGTGCGGGCAGTCTGGAGACGCGTCATGAGTTTCCTCAAGCCGTTTGAGGCAACCCATGACATGGGTCTTCGAGCGGCCCGCCCGCCTCGCCATCTGGCGGGCTTGGGGGTTGTGAATCTGGTAATAGTGAAGCCATGCAGCCCACCGTGCGAGACGTCAATGCAGCTCTTGAAGCCCTCCGATCGGAGGATCCCCGGGCTGCCCAGAACGCCGATGCCGGACTGCAAGCGCTCACCGCCGGCGAGGGTTTCGACGGTGTCACCCAGTACGACCTTCAGTACTTCCTCTGGTACACGCTGCCAAAGAAGTTCCTGGCGCCCGTCGAGGCCCAACTCGAAGTAGCTGATGCCCTCGGACGTCTACTGGAGATGGCAGGCCTCCCCCGGTACGCAGCCATCTGCCGATCCGAAACGACCCGAGAGTGCATCGAGGCGGTGGAAAAGGACGAGGGCTTCTCCGCCTACCGGCGCGCGCAGAAGGCCTCCGGTGTCGAACCTCCAGATGTCGACGAGCTCACCTGGGGCACGTACTTCGGCTTCCAGGAGAACGCCGCGCTTCACGGGGCCGCGGCCGCGCTCGAGATGGCGATCCTGGCCGGTGATCTCCAGCCGGGCGCGCCGGGGTGGACGAAGACCCAGAAGGAGATCACGCGCGCGTGGCTTACAACGTCGAACGCCGCGTTCGAAGGCAAGACGCCCCTCGAGGCCGTGCATACCGAGCGTATCGAGGATTGGCTGCGTGGCCGCAGCGAGGCGCGCCGTTCCATACTGGCAACGATTGCCCCGCGACTTGTGGATCCCGTGGCCGTCCCCGGGGACGCCGAGAAGTCACTGGGGCCGCTCCGGTGGTTTCTCTCCGCAGCCGAGCAAGAGATCCAACTCACTCAGAAGCACAACCTGGGTCGGGCTTTCGTCCAGGAGGCAGCCGCGCGCTACGAGTGGTGGGACTTCTTCCATCGCCTGACCACCGAGCTCGAGGTCCCATACCTGCACGCGCTGCACCAGTTCGCTCGGCGCCTCAAGCTCGTTCGCCGCAAGGGGCGCAAGCTGCTGCTGGCGCCTGCGGGGCGGCGATGTCTCCAGGACATCGAGATCCTTTGGCGTACCGTCGCCCACGGGCTTTTGGTGGGCGACAACTTCGAACAGGCCGTGGGCGAGCTCCTGTTCCCCCTGCTCATCACAAAGGGAGAGATGCAAGCCGACGAGATCAAGGCGCGCATCGCCCCCGTTTTAGCCGAACAGGGTTGGAGCACGCGCGACGAATGGGGAGGGAGCCTGCCAATCGATAAGCGCGGCGTTGCAAGTGGGATATGGGATGTCACCAAGATCGCCGAGCCGTTGGGCATGATGACCGAGAGCGGGGACTGGCAAGACCGTTCGCTGGGGCTAACCGACTTCGGCATGGCGACGGGCTTGGAGGGTCTTCGCGCCCGCTCGATCGCGCCTCGCCGCACCGTCTTCGGCTAGGAGAGCTGATGGCATCCCGAACACCCCCGATCTATGGGCCGGAGAAGTGGAAGACCACTCGCACCGAGACCTTAGTTCACTGGGATCGGTGGTTCCTGGCCGTCCTCGAGACTGACTTTGGGGGCGACTGGGACGCTCTAAAGGCCGCCGTCAAAGAACGCTGCGGACGCTCGTACGGGCCGCATGATGACGTGTTGTTCGGGCCGACGATGAAGACGCGCCCTGGCGGCGGGTCGAAGTCCGTGCCCCGTCCGCTCACCAGCTCGACGCGTACCTTCATCCAGTCAGCCATGACCTCCCGATTATTCCAGTTGGTCGGGGGGTCCCTGGGGCCCCGACCAGGCTCCCAGCGACCGCGCGTTCGATTTGTGATGGACGAGAACGTCTAACATTCGTCCAATGCATCATCCGCGAACCCTCCGATTTTCACAGAAAGCGCGTGCCGCGGATTGGAAAACCGAGGGTCGCCCGTCCAACGCGAAATCCCCTAGTTCCCGGTCCGCGGGACAAGCGCCTGGTCAGCGGGGCGACAGTCAGGCTGCCTATTGCAGGGTGATGTCACACCTCTTCTTCACGATTGCGTCCCTTCTGCCGTTCAAACTTTGCCGGAGATGAGGTCCTAAGCGAAGCCCTCATCGTTGTCCTCCGGCGATGAGCAACCCGGATCGGCCGGGAAGTCGATGAGCCCGTTGTCGTCATTGTCGATGCCATCCGAGCACATCGCCTTCGGCCCGCTCTGCATTAGGCGTTCGGCCCCTTTCATCTCTCCTGATTGCACGGCTCAGCTATCGCTGCCTAGGTTGGATTGGGTGCCGCGCCTCAGGCGTGGCGCGATGTCGCGGTTGACATGCTAGGAGGGCGCCCCAGCCGCGAGTGCCTTGACGTCTTCGGTGCTCAGCGGCTTGCCGCCGATGCCCCAGTCGCCGCTTGCGACCTCCTCGACGACGACCCAGGTGACCGGGCGCATGTTCTCGCCTTCGATCGAGACCATCGCGTCGGTGAGGCGCTCGACGATCTCGCGCTTCTGGTCGGGCGTGAAGACGGCCTCGATGAGCTTGACGTTGATGAGTGGCATTGGTTCCTCCTAGGGGTTGGATTGGGTCGTCGCGGGCCGTGGGCGGCCTTGACGCGCCCGAGCCGGGCTGGTTGTCGCGGGTCGTCGAGGTGATGTCCGCTTGGCGTCTTCGCCGGCCATGGGGTTTCGCGCCAGGAACTCCGCCATCCTTTGAGCGACCGGCTCGGGACGCTGGATGTGCAGGAGATGGCCGACCCCGTTGATCGTGCACTCCTCGACGTACGGCAGCGACGAGCGGAAGAACTCGGCGACCTCAACCCAAAGGGGCTGGGTCTCAGTACCCAGCACGGAGAGGACGGGGCGGTGGATGGTCGCTGCCTGCTCGGCGCCGAAGCCCCACTCGGTCACGGCGGGCAGCTCGATGCCGAAGAAGGTGTCGGCATCCGCGACCGCCTGCGCCACGGCGCCGGGAACACGCTCCTCTAGCACGTGTCGGCACGACGGCCAGTCGAGGCCGCTCACGACGCTCATGAACCTGGCCAGCGCGCCCGAGTGGTCGCCGTTTGCGTACGCCTCGAACGCAGGTCCGGTCTGCTGGAAGAAGGCCTCGCCGCTGGGCACAGAGAGCAGCGTTGGCTCCAGGAGGATCAGTGTGTGGACGGTCTCGGGATGGTCGAGCGCCAGCTGGGCGGCAACCGCCGCGCCGGTGGAGTGGCCGGCGATGTGGGCGCGCCGCACACCGAGCTGGTCGAGGAATGCCGCGGCGTCGGCGGCGTGGTCAGCGATGCTCACCGGCGGCGGGGTATGGGTGCTGCCGACCCAACCCCGCTTGTGGTAGTGGATCAGCTGGTAGCGGTCGGCCAGCGCCGGTTCCGAGAAGAGCGGCAGGAAGCCGTCGGGGAGGACGGGGTCGATGAGCAGCACGGGTTCGCCCGATCCGACAACCTCGTATTCCAGTTCTACGCCGTTGACTTTTACGCTCTCCATGGTCCTCCTCGTTGGCTCGGGGTCATGCGGTTCCTA
>JBOGWW010000049.1:0-6874 GCA_050693655.1 Actinomycetota bacterium
CTTCGCCCTCATTCGCCTCGACCCGAACGTCAAGGCAAAGGCAAAGATGTGCCATTTCGGGGGTCCCACCGGGGTCAACAAAGACTCGACCTCCGACGCGGTCGTACTTCACTACTACGGAAACGGCATCGGCATCGGCAACCTACAGGTCGTCAATCAACCGGTCCTACCCGCTCGCTCGGCTATCGCCGAGAACCTCGAGGATCCGGATCAGGTTTTCGCAACCGGAGCCGCCATCTTCGGCGACTCCGGAAGCGGAGTGATCAGCGATGACGGGCGAGCCGTGGGCGCGCTGGTCGCCGTCGGTTACCCGGGTCCGATATTGATAACCCGGCTCGGGCCGCAACTGAGACGCGCCGAGAAGGCGCTGGACATCGGACTCACTTTACGAAGGGCTGCCTTGAATGGGTAGGAGAGAAATTCCCTCAGGGAGAGATGCGCGGAGTCCGAGGCACTTCGTGAGAAGAAACAGGAACGGTGCGAGTGCACGGCAGAGGTCAACGAGGCTTGGGGAGAGTGAGAGCGTGATGTCGATAGGGGCACGCTTGTTGATGGTGGCGACGTGCAGTGTTCTGCTGACAGCCCAACCGATCGGAGCCACCGGTACCGAGCGATCGCAAGGAAAACGAGTCGAGACCAAGAGTTACATGGGGACGTCTCCCGTCGTTGCCAGCCATGTCCTGGACTTCTACGCGAGCGCCTGCTCTTCCGGGAGTACCGACGGCGACCGCACTTGCCTGCGCTTCGATCTGAAGCGGAGCGACCGGTTCATATCGCTGGAGATAGAAGACGATGTTGGCAATCCCGTCTACGGCATCGCCTGGGATGACAGCGACGACTTTGTCGTGGAGTTCTGCGGAAAGACCACGAGGCCGGTCGCGAGTCCGGGCGGCGATTTCTTCTACGTGGAGGTGGTGGCTGCCAACACGCGCCTGGGCTGTTTCCCAAGCGCGGTGACACAGGGAGAGGTCACTGCGACCTTCACGCACAGAAGGAAGTAGGTGGCGTCGTGGAGGACGAAGCGTCAATGATTGCTCTTAGCGAGGGGGCGTAATGGCTAGAGGGCAGCGCCTCTTAATCGTCGGCATGTGCGCCGTCCTGATGACCACTCAGCCGATCGGAGCGGGAGCCAGAGGTTCCCGCGGTACGCGTGTGGAGACCAAGGATTACATCGGGCCATCTCCCACAGTCGCTCTCGATACCTCCGGCTTCTACGCAAGCGCCTGCACTGCAGGCGGGATACAAGACCCTTGGGAGAGGTCATGCCTGCAATTCGATCTCAAACCCAAGGACCGTTACATCTCGCTGGAAATCGAGGATGAGAGCGGCCAACGCATCTACGGAGTCGTCTGGGATGACAGCGACGAAAGCCTCCGTTCGTTCTGCGGAAAGACGAAAAGGCCGATTCCGAATCCCGGCGGCGATTCAATTTACGTGGAAGTAGTAGCGGCCAATACGAGCGAGGGCTGTTATCCCAGCACGGTGACGGAGGGAACCGTTACTGCGACGTTCACGCGCGAGAGAGGCTAGGTGGTGGTTGCGTGGAGTGGCTACTCCGCATCGCCGTACGTGCTCGGTGCGGGTCCTTGGAGAACACGATGAGCCGCATGGAGTCGCGGTCGAATCCTTCGGGAAGTCCGAAGTAGGCGAGCGATGATACGTGCCCGACGTGCCGGTTGGGCCCGCTCGAGAGCGGCGACGTTTGCGGTCGTGATCGTCGGGGGCTTGGTTCCATACGGACCGGTGAGTGGTGATACGACGATCGTCCAGAACGGCAAATCGGTCGCTCACAGAGGTGGGGGCAAACGAGCCACCTCAAGCGCAGCCAAGGGACCCAAGGCCGTTCTGTACCGCACGGGCTTCCCGGGGGCCGAACCGACCTTGGGGGCAACTGAGGACGGTACCGTTTTCACGGTCTCTTGGGAGCCCAGCACCCAGGTCGACGTGCTTCGTTCTTCCGACGAGGGAAGGACGTGGGAGCGAATCTCGCCGCAGTTGCCGGGAGGCGAGAACATCCATCAGGCCTCGTTCGACCCTTACATTTATCTCGATGAGGGCGACGGCAGATTGTTCACCGTCGATCTCCTGATCGCGTGCTCCTACCTATCGTTCTCGGATGATCTCGGGGAATCCTGGACGACGAACCCGCTCGCCTGCGGACAGCCGTTCAACGACCACCAATCGGTGTTCTCTGGTCCCCCGGTATCGAGCTCGACTTCCGGCTATCCGGAAGTCGTTTATTACTGCTTCGCGGACTTCAGGAACATGGGCTCCTTCTGCTCGAAGTCGCTGGACGGAGGCATCTCGTTCCTTCCCGCCGGGGAGAAGGCCTATCCGGCGGAGCGAAACGGACGCTTCTGCAGCGGTCAGCATGGCCATGGGGTCTCAGATCGCGACGGCACGATGTACCTGCCGGCCGACCACTGCGGGTACCCCTTCCTGGCGATCAGCCAGGACGAGGGGGCGACGTGGACGCGGGTGCGGGTCTCGCGTCTGCGCCACGTGAGCGGGCCCGATCCCGCGGTCGCGATCGATAGGCGCGGCAACCTCTACTACGTGTGGATCGGTCCCAAGCGCCTGCCCTACCTTTCTGTCTCCCGGAACGGCGGCAAGACCTGGAGCAAGCCCGTGATGATCGCAGCCCCCGGCCTGAAGGAAACCGCGCACGTGACCGTCGCCGCCGGCGACACGGGGAGTATCGCGTTCGCCTACATGGGTAGTCGGAACTCACGTTTCGCGCGCTGCGCGGGGCGGAAGAGCTGCCGGCCACCCTATGGCGGCGTCACCTGGGATGGTTACATGGGTCTCAGCAGCGACGCTCATTCATCCGATCCGTCGTTCTTCTCTGCTGCGGTCAACGGGCGCAACGACCCCCTCGTCGAGGGCACGTGCGGGCCTCGGCGGTGCGACTGGCTCCTCGACTTCATGGACGTGATCATCGGGCCTGACGGCACGCCGTGGGCAAGTTTCGTCGACACGGTCGGAGGCGAGGGTGCCAATTATCACGAGGGTGTCCTCGGCCGTCTGGTCGGTGGCACACCGCTTCGCTGAGCGATTTCCCGAAGTCGGGTTTGTGGCCCGATTTCGGGCGAGCCGTGGGGGTGCTTAAGCGGTCTTCTTCGTGTTCGGGGCCAGAGTTTCCAAAAGAGTGAGAAGAACGGCCCTTGCTCCTGGCCTTTATTGGTAGGGGAGCCGCTTCGGACCGATCGGGATCCGACCAAGGGTGAGCGCACCGGCCCGGGGTAGGGCTTCATCCGAGGCAGGCGAGGTCCGTGACGGATCGGGGGGACTACGATCTCGGACGACACCCGGTCCACGATGAGGTCGGCGAGCGGCACTGGGTCTGGCTGGCACGCCGAATCTCCGAAAGATCTCCGAAAACTCTCCGAGGGAATCTCCGAGCTTTCGTACTACCCGGCCTACCGCTCCTGCCTTCCTTCGGACCAGCCAGTCGGATGGCCGTCCGGACGCTGCCGAACCTCCGCCACACCGTCGCATAGCCCGGAAGGTCGTTCTCGGAACGGAAGTCCTTCTGATTTGGCCAGCGCCCGTGTCGTCGTTCAAAGCCGGCTATAGCTTTGAGCATTTGGTCGGTGCTCCAAGCTCTTCCCTGTCGGGCCTTGTCTAGGCCCTCAAGGGCTGCATTGTGGTAGCTGGGATCGTCTCGGTGTCTAGTCTTGGTGACCTGGCGGTGGAGGTCCCGAGTGGGAATCGCCTGCCTGTAGTCGTGCCAGCGTATCGAGGCGGCCGGAACACCCAGATCCAGGCGGGGCGAATGGTTCGCATTATGGGAAGCTGGGTCCACGAAGCAAATGTCGTCCTCCGGGTGATGCTTGTCACTCCGGCGTCACCTGATCTGTTACGCGGCTTCGGCTGATGTGCGACAGCTGTTGTCAATGGCCATGTGAAAGTCCCCACTGGTGGCCAACTGAAATTCCCCACCCCTAGGACTTCGTAGCCGCCTTCCTTCGACCACCTCCCCTCGAGCGCGCCTCCTTCATCCGGAACGATTCGCCCTCGGTGACCACGACGACCGCGTGATGCAGCAGGCGATCGAGCATCGATGCGGCGGTGATGTGCTCCGGCAGGAAGCGTCCCCATTGCTCGAACGGCCAGTGCGACGCGATCCCGAGGCTGCGCCGTTCGTAGGCCGCCGCGACGAAGCGGAACAGCAGCTGCGTGCCGTGATCATCGAGCGGCGCGAAGCCGAGCTCGTCGATGATCACGAGATCGAACCGCAGCAGCGAATCGATGATCTTGCCGACCGAGTTGTCGGCGAGTCCACGATAGAGGGACTCGATCAGCTCCGCGGCGCTGAGGTATCGCACACGCATGCCGTCTTTCACCGCGGCGTGGCCGGCGGCGACCATGAGATGGCTCTTGCCGGTGCCGGCGGGTCCGATGAGACAGAGGTTCTCCTGCGCCCTCACCCATTCGAGCGAACAGATGTAGTCGAACGTCGCCTGCGGGACCGACGACTGTGTGACCTTGAAGTCGTCGAAGCCCTTGGTGACCGGGAACCCGGCGGCGCGTAGCCGGTTGCGGAGGTTCGATTCGTCGCGCGCCGCGATCTCGGCTTCGATCAACGTACGCAGCACCTCCTCGGGTGCCCAGCGCTGCGTCTTGGCGGTCTGCAGGACCTCCGGGGCGAGTTGACGGAAGGCGCGCAGCTTGAGGCGCTTGAGCGCGTCGGTGAGGTCGGGCGCCAGTGCTTTTGCCGGCGCGCTCACGACAACTGCTCCAACGCATAGGCGTCCAGGGAGCGGGTCGCAGCTTCGGGAGCGGCGACCTCGAGCACCGCCCCGGGCGCCACCATGGTCGGCGCGGTCCCGGCTTCGAGGATCGCACGCACGTCGCGTGCCTTGAAGCGACGGAAGGTCGTTGCTCGCTCGAGCGCCGCGACCAGGGCACCGCGTCCCCATGATGCTTCGAGCGAGACGATCTCTTCGAGCTCGGTCCCGAGGCGCTGCGTTCCCGCCGCGGCGGCCGCGCGAAGGAAGTCCTCGGCAACGGTCCCGAGCGATACGAAGTCCCGCTCCACTTTGCTCCTCGGCCGGATCGTTCGGCGGGGCTTCGAGGCGGGCTTGCCGTAGTGGTCGTCGCTGATCGAGACCTCACCCGGGGCGACCAGCGGGTGGCGGGCGATCTCTTGCTCGCCGCGGTAGATAACGATCTCACGGGCACCGGCGACGACCTCGACGCGTTCACTGATGAGCTTGGACGGCACCGAATAACGAGCGGAGCCGAAGCGCACGGTCGAGAGGCGGTCGACCTTGCGCACCTCGCCTCGTCTGAGTGGCGGCCGGAGGCCCGGCAGGGTCCGCATCACGCGCCGCTCCTCGGCGAGACGCTGCGTCGGGATCGCGCAGGTCTCGCTGTGGACGCGGGTGTTGAGCTCACCACACCACGTCTTCGCATCATCGTTGGCGTGATCGATGTCGTCATCCCAACCTTGCGCGGGGACGACGAGGTCCGACTTGGCATAGCCGACAAGAGCCTCGACGACACCTTTTGACTCGGGGTCGGCGGCCTCGCAGAAGTCGGGACGGAAGCCGAAGTGGGGGGCGAAGCGCACGTAGTCGGGGTGAGGGACGACGACATTGGCCACGGTCTGTGCCCGCAGGCATCCCATGCGATCGGACAGCACGACGTGCGGGACCGCACCGAGCTCCTCGATGCATTCGGCGAGGAGCCGCAGCGTGGTCTCGCGCTTCATATCGGTGGCGAAGCGCACGAAGCGATAGCGGCTCCACGCCAGCACCGCGCAGAAGATCTTGAGCGGTCCCTCCTCGCCCCAGTCGATCACGAGGTGTTCGCCCGGTGATGGGACCCACGGACGTCGGCTGTGCTGCGAGCGTGCCCAGCGCCTCTTGGCGCGCGCCACAGCGCGGCGGAAGTTGCGATCGGAACCGACGTAACCGGCGGCCCGCGCCTGAGGCAGCAGCCGTTTGGCGGTGATCCGACCGCGCGTCTTGTCGACCTTGTTCCAGATGAGGCTCTCGACGGCGTCGGTATTGCGGGTGCGCTCCGGAGCTCGCCTCGGTTCGGCGGTCGTCCCCTCCCGCCAACGCCCGACGACGTGTTTCACCGTCTTGTGATCGACCCCGCAGAGATCGCCGGCCGCCCGATAGCTGCCGAGTTCTAGATAAGCGTTGACAATGTCCATGCTGGAGCTCCCCCGGTTTCGTGGACACCTTGGTCTTCCCCCGGTTTGAAGGACTCTTGTTGTTGGATTCCTATGTCACCTGAGCAGGGAGCATGGGATGCCAAAGAGCTATCCGCCAGAGTTCCGGCGTAGGGTCCTCGACCTTCTCGCCGCCGACCGCAAGGCGACTGACATCGCCCGAGACTTCGGGATTAGCACGCAGACGATCTACAACTGGCGCCGCCAGGACCTGATCGACCAGGGAGTCCGACCGGGCCTCAGCAGTCCCGAACGCGAGGAGCTGGCGGTCGCGCGTCGCAGGATCACCGAACTCGAGACCGAACTCAAGATCGCCCGCAGGGCCGCGGAGCTCCTCAAGGATGTGAAGCCCCCAAAAGTGCGATTCGCGGCCATCAAGGTCATGGCCGCAGAGGGTCTGCCGGTGAAGAACGCCTGCCGGATGCTTGATGTCTCGGCGGCGGGCTTCTATGCGTGGCTCGTGCGACCACCTTCTGAGCGGGCGATCCGCCACGCATGGCTCACCGACCTCGCCACCGAGATCCACGTGGCATCGCGTCAGACCTACGGCTCGATCAGGGTCCATGCCGAGTTGACCCTCGGGCGAGGCGTCAATGTGGGTCTCCATCAGGTGGCTCTGGTCATGCGCAGGGCCGGTCTGCAAGGGCTGACGGGGAGACGGAAGCGACCTCGCATCGATCGTCCTGAGGC